>CASBPX010000098.1 GCA_949127735.1 Candidatus Obscuribacterales bacterium
ACTTCTCACTGCAACCGGTGCTGGAAGGCGATCTCGATAAGTTAATAGAAGCCAGCATTCTGGCCCATCAGCAAGAGTTGATGCGCGATCAATTGCGCGATGACGAACTAAATTAGGCATCATCATGGCAGATCAAAATGCCGATCAAAACTCTTATGCCAATGCTGATAACCCTGTGCCGACCACTTATAGCGAAGCGCGACGGAATTTTAGCAAGGCTCTAATAGCCCTCGGTATTGATGAGAGCGAAGCGCGTCGTGAAGCCGAAATCGCTTTGATGCATGTGACTAAATCAGCTGCCCATGAGCTTTTGCTGAAAGCTGACAGCCAGCTGCTGCCTGAACAGTCTGAGGCTATGTCCGAAATTTTAAGTCAGAGGCTTTTACGCAAGCCTTTGCAGTATGCCCTGGGCGAAACTTACTTTATGGGATTTAAATTTGCCGTGGGTCCGGGCGTTTTAATTCCCCGCCCTGATACGGAAATTATGGTTGAAGCAATACTGGCTGAAATTAATCAGACACCGGGTCTGAAAGAACGTTGCAATTTGATTGAAGTCGGCGCAGGATCAGGCGCCATTGTCATCAGTCTGCTCAAACTATGCCCTAATTTGATCGCTAGCGTTTTTGAAATTTCTCCTCAAGCGGCTCACTTTTGCCGCATCAATGCACTCTGCCATGGTATTTACGATCGGCTCAATATTATTGAAGAAGATTATCTGACCGGTCTGCCTAAACTGACAGGGCAATTCCAATTCGATCTATTTAGCTCCAATCCACCATATATACCTGTAGATCTGGCCCGCGATCTGGCCCCAGAAATTTTGTTGCATGAACCGGCACTGGCACTGGTAGGGCAGGGATCGGACGGGCTCGGTTTCTATCGCCAGTTTGCGCAAATGTTGCCGAGTCTGCCGGCCACAGCTAAGGCGGCACTGCTGGTGGAGCTTGGCCAGGGTCAGGGCCAAGAAGTGAGCGCCATTTTTGAGCAGGCCGGCTGGCAAGACCTGCGACTGCTGCCAGATCTTGCTGGCATCGATAGAGTGTTTGCCGCTCGTACTGGTGACAAAATCATTTAATTTTTGTAATATGCTAATAGTGGCAACTGGACTCTATTTACGAGAGCACGATGGAAGACGGAGTACTAAAGGCAATATCTTCCGATGGTACCTTGCGTGCCGTGATTGCCACTACCACCTATTTGGTAGAAGACGCCAGGCGCAGGCATAGCTTATCTTTCACCGCCGCAGCGGCGCTCGGCCGGGCGCTCACCGCTGGGGTGCTGCTGGCACCGATCTTGGCCAGAGAAGGGCAGGTGGCGCTCAAGTTTCAAGGCAATGGCCCACTGGGAAAAGTGATGGTCGATGCCTCTCCGCGTGGCACCGTGCGCGGTTTCGTGGAAAATCCCAACGTCGAATTACCTTTAAATTCGCTTGGTAATTTAGACGTAGGCTCGGCAATCGGGTCAACAGGCTATCTGCACGTCACTGTCGACCCGGGTTTCGGCCAGCCGCACACATCAACAGTTGAACTTTTATCAGGCGAAGTGGGCGAAGACGTCAATCGTTTTCTCGTCAATTCTGATCAAGCCGGTTCACTTGTGGTGATTGGCACTCATTTAAGCAAAAATGGTGTGGAAGCTGCCGGCGGTCTGATAATTCAATTGCTGCCCGACCATACTGAAGAAACTATTTGCCAGATTGAAAACAACATCTCCACTTTTGGCACTTTTACATTTTTGATGAAGCGCGGCATGACCTTAGAGCAAATTTTGCAACGCATTCTGGCCGGTTTTGAGATTACTCCGCTGACCGATGTGAAGCCGCTCTCATTCGCCTGCAAATGTTCGCGCGAGAGGTTTGTGGAAGCGCTCAAAGTTTTGCCCAGCAGCGAAATAATTTCTATGGCGGAAGAAGACGGGCAAGCGGAAGGGCGTTGCCAGTTTTGCAATGAACTCTATTTAGTGGAAAAAGAAGGGCTTCTGGATCTGGCAAAAGAAAGCTAGCTCCCACACTGGAAGCTAGCAAAAAGGCTTGAGATATCTGGATAGAAATGTACGGGAAGTTAAACAGCGCGCTTAACTTTGCCGGCCTTGATACAAGATGTGCACACTTTCATGCGCTTTACGGTCTTGCCTACCAGAGCTTTAAAAGGTTGCAGATTGGGCAACCAACGTCTCTTACCGTGCGGGTTATAGTGCGAACGCAAGAAGGTGTATTGAACACCGCTCTGTGGTCCTTTGTCACATACATCACAACGCTTAGCCATAAAAATATTCCCGTTGAAATCAGTCACCAGATACAAAAGTTCGCCGCTAACTAGCTGGAGCGCAGTAAACTCAATCAGTGACACAAGCAAAGGTCGAATTGTAGCACCTGTACCACGGTATATATATGCTCAAGCGGCAATTGCTAAGTTTGTAATAGATCAGGATGAAAGAGAACATTCCGTTATAGATATTCCACGAGTATTCTACCTGCACCAAAAATCGTGATAGGCTAACTGTGAGAGCGCCGTATTGCAGCGTTATCAGACGGTTGACAGTGGTTGCCAAGTTGGTTCAGGGAATATTTTTCCGATGATCAACCGTCATTCGAACTACACAGACGCTGGTTTACAAGATTGGTTTAGTTGACTGATTTAGGGTACTTTTAGAACACTAATTTAGTATTCTAGTGACTTGTAATTCGTGGTATCAATCCAGTGTTGGCCCCCAGCCGCTTGAAAACGAGCGATTGATGGGTATGAGAGAGCCAAGGGCTCGATGAGACTCAATGGAAGATCACGGCAAGGGGAAGCAGGGAACAGGTAATGGCACTCGTAAACTACGCAGCTCGAGAGATAAACTGCAAAATCGTTTATTACGGCACCGGCCTTGGTGGCAAAACAACGAACTTGAAGTATATCCACAGCCAACTGGCCCCAACTACCAGAGGCGAACTTATCAGTCTTGCCACAGAAACTGAAAGAACACTTTTCTTTGACTTCTTGCCACTCGACTTAGGCAGCGTGCAAGGTTTCAAAACCCGCTTTTCTCTATATACGGTTCCTGGTCAAGTTGAATACAACGCCAGTCGTAAATTGATTTTGAACGGCGTGGACGGCATTATTTTTGTCGGCGACTCAGATGTCATGCGCGCTAAAGACAATGTGGAATCACTGCAAAACATGGTGGAGAACCTTGCGGAGTACGGGCTTACCCTCGACTCTATTCCATGGGTTTTGCAATACAACAAGCGTGACTTGGCCAACGCCATGCCCATTGAGCGTCTTGAAAAAGATATGAATATTCGCGGCGTACCGAGTTTCGAAGCGGTTGCTTCTGAGGGTCTTGGCGTTTTCGCTACACTTAAGGCCATATCTAAATTGATTCTCAATCGCCTGCAATAAAATTTTAGTGCGCACGTAAAGCGTGAGTCTTTATGGCCAACATAGTCGGAACCAGACCCACGAAAGAAGCTGAGCTCAAAGGGCTCCGTTTAGCCATTGCCGTAGAGCGCAAAGCTCACTATTCTGACTTTCAAGGCAAGCGCTCCACCTTTTCACAATTCATGCGCGCCACTGCCGACCGCCTGGTGCGCCGCTATCCTTATGACACCATCTGGATAACGGTGCGATCTTTATTTCGACAGTATCCCAATGTTGATGTAGCCACGCGAATTTCCATTGTGCGCAGGGCTGAAGAATTGATGGCACCACATTGGCACAGCTTAGAGAATCCCAATGCCGAACCTGTACCCGCAGAGCACGAACCCCAGAGCTTCTCGCGCGGACCAGGCACAGATCCGTCCGGTTCATATAAATCTCGTGAGAGTGCGGCTGTAAAAAATAGTGCACCATCAGCGGAGAAAAATCGATCTCCGTCGTCAGGCCCGGCAACTTCTTCTTCTTCTTCTTCGGCAAAAGCTGTTAGCAATGACGTCAAATATGTCGGCAAGCCCCTGACGGAAATACCAGTGCAGTTTGTCAAAGGAGTTGGTCCTAAACTGGCTCAACTTTTAAACAATCTCGGCATCACTACCGTCGACCTTTTGCTGCGCCACTACCCGCGGCGCCATCTCGATTTTCAAAATCGTGAGTTCATTAAAGATCTGACCGTGGGCGAAGAGGTAAGCATTTTTGGCACAATCCGTTCTGTAGGTGCTTATCAGGCCAAGCGCGGCAATATGTCTATTTTGAATGTGGTCATATCTGACGGCACCGGAAGTTTGCTGGTGACTAGATTTGTCGGCGGCAAAGGCAATAAGTTTTTGCTGGAGAGATTAAAAGGGCAATTTCCTAAAGGCTCTCAGGTGCTGGCTTCTGGTGTGGTAGAAGTGGATGACTATTCGCACAAATTTAAACTTAAAAATGCCGAGGTAGAAATTCTCAGCCTGGCGGGTGGAGATCAATTAGGCAGTGTCTATCAAGAAGATGACAAAGCGGCTGGATTTGAAGGTATACCGCAAAGTATTCACGCTGGTCGCCTTGTGCCGGTTTACGCTTTGACTGAAGGCCTGTCTCTGCGTCATTTGCGCAGTGTCATTCATAACGCCATTTCAACTTATGGTTCAAGTATTGAAGATCTTTTGCCTGACCAGTTGAAGTCGGCCAATAATCTAATTGGCATGAGCGAAGCTTTTCAGCACATTCACTTTCCTCAAGATCCTGAGAAAAAAGACGAAGCCAGACGTCGATTGGTTTTCGATGAACTCTTTGCCATTCAGCTGCAAATGGCGCACCGCCGCTACCAGTATGAATTGCAAGAAGATGCTCTTTCAATAAAATATGTGCCTTCCGCTGATGGATTTGTAGAACAATTACGCGGCTCATTGCCATTTAAATTGACAGGCGCGCAAGAGCGCATCTTTGGCGAAATTGCGCGTGATCTAGCTTCTAATAAACCAATGCATCGTCTGGTGCAGGGCGATGTCGGTTCGGGTAAAACAATCGTTGCCCTGCTCGCTCTCATGGTGGCTATTGAAAATGGGTTTCAGGGCGCCATGATGGCACCAACTGAAATTTTAGCCGAACAGCACTACCGGCAGTTTCAGAGGCTTTGCACACCGCTTGGTTTGAAGTGCGCTATCGTGCTTGGTAAGCATGGCGTCAAAGAACGCCGGGCTGTGCGACAAGAAATACTGTCAGGTCAGGCGCATATTGCAGTTGGCACTCACGCACTACTAGAAGACGATGTCGAATTTAAAAATCTTGGCTTAATCGTGATTGATGAACAGCATCGGTTTGGTGTTAAACAGAGAGCTCGTTTGAAAGCGAAGAGTCAAAGCCCAGAGTTACTAACAATGACAGCTACACCAATTCCGCGCACACTGGCACTGACTATGCACGGTGACCTGGATGTTTCTGAAATCGACGAGTTGCCACCAGGTCGCAAACCAATCAAAACGTTTTTGCTCAAGCCTGCCCAGAAAGCAAAAATGTTGGAGGCGGTGCACGAAGAAATTGCCAAAGGTCGCCAGGCATATATTGTCTTTCCTTTGATTGATGAATCTGAGACTCTGTCTGCAAAGGCGGCCACTGCCGAATACGAGAAGCTGCGTACCGGGGAATTCAAAGATTTGAATTTGGGACTGATGCACGGCAAACTCAAATCGCAAGAAAAAGACGAAGTGATGGATAAATTTCGTTCGGGCGAGTTTCACATTCTAGTTTCTACAACTGTTATTGAGGTGGGCGTTGATGTGCCCAATGCTTCAATAATGGTGATTGAAAATGCTGATCGCTTTGGTCTGGCTCAGCTGCACCAGTTGCGCGGTCGCGTTGGTCGCGGCGCTGATCAATCTTATTGTTATCTGGTATCAGAACTTAAATCGCAAGCAACGAGAGAACGGCTCGAAATACTCACCATTACTAACGATGGCTTTGTGGTGGCAGAAAAAGATCTGGAGATTCGAGGGCCTGGAGAGTTTCTTGGTTATCGTCAAAGCGGATTACCAGATTTGGTGCTGGCCGATCTAGTCAAAGACGCCAAGATTTTGGAAGAGGCTCGCCATGCGGCTATTGCTATTATGAAAGAAGATCCGCAGCTGACAACGTATCCGACTTTAAAGAAAATGGTGGAACTAAAAGCTGTGGGCGAACATTCAGAGATGATGCGCTCAGGCTAAGTTTTCTGTTTTAAAAACTAAGCTGCGTGATGCAAATCATCTGGATGCACATAGTTATCCAGATCTTCGAGCTTTTGTTCTACGCTGACGTGGCGGTGATCCCAGTTGGGTACTGAGTCGATGAAGTTAGTGATTACATTCATCAATTTGTTATTCAAATTGCGATCGGTGCGAAAGACAATTGGATACCACTTTTCGCCCCAGGTGGCCTTAATCAGACCACTGCGAAAGCGGGTTAGCTTGATTTGCGAATCAACATAGAGCACTGAAGATCTGGGGCCAGATTCTTGCACTTGAATGGCTACCATGCGATCAACTGTAATCCAAAAATTACCTTTTACTTGCAAACGCACCACGCCATTTTTTTCGTCATAGTCGGCGATTCGCGCTCGTTCAATCTGGCCGCATGCTGCCAGGCAAAGCTCAAACGCTTCAGCTTTAGGAATGTCGAGAGTTTGTTTGCGAGTGTACCAGGTAGGCCCATGTTTGCGCAGTCGGTGTAAAAACAAGCCGTGATGCATAAATGCCGAGAGCAAAAAGCCTAAGGGAAATTGCACTGTATAGACAGCCAGACAGATGAGAAACATCATGCCTGCCATTAGTGGCCCACTGACGCAAAACGCTAGAGTGCTGACTATAAATGAGAGCACCAGGCCAAAAGTTGCGGCCCCCATTAATGGTCGTGTATAGTCGCCAAACTTGATGTAATCGTACGTGGGCACGAAGTGTTCAAATCGTTGTTCTGATACTTCGCCTCCGCATGCCATCAAATAATTTCCTTAATAATGCGAGTGGCGGATAACACGTCGTACCAGAGTTATGCCACGGCGGACGCCGGCAATCTCGCTTGCGGCACCTTTCTTTAAGTTGAATATTCACACCGGTGTGTGGAGGCTAAGTCTCCATCAGGAAAAATACCTTTAAAGGTATTTTTCCTGAAGACCAAGTACGGAACGCCAAAGATTTACTTTCGAAAGTATTTCTTTGGTAGCTGCTACATCGACCCGCCACCAGGCGCCACACCAGGCTGAACGCCGCCACCAGAATCACCCACACTACCAGGCCGCAACCGCTCAAGCGTGGTTTTCACTGTGCTGCTATAGGGCCCGGCAGGGTCTAAACTGAGATATTTCTCGAATGCAGGCACAGCAAGCTCGATTTCGTTTTTATTTTGATAGGACAGGCCAATGGCGTAATACGCATTGGCAAAATTAGGGTCATATTTGACTGCCAGATTGTACTCAGCCAGGGCGCCTTCTGTATTTTCCAGGCCGTTATAAGTAAGGCCCAAGTTGTAGTGAGCCAGAGCGTTGTCAGCCTTGAGTTCTATGGCTTTTTGATACTGAACACTGGCGTCGGCATAGTTTTTAGCGGTTAGATAGATATTGCCCAGATTAATGTGTGGTTCGACAAAGGTGGCATTGAGATCAATGGCTTTTTTATACATAGTGGTGGCGGCGCCCATATCTTCTTTCTTCTGCAAAGCCAGGCCCAGGTCGTTATATGCATCTGCCGAACTTGGGTTTAGCTGAATGATGCGCTGATAAGTATCGATAGCCAAAATCTGTTTGCCTTGTTCAGACAGATTGTCTGCCAGTAAGTTAAGCAATTCCAGGTCGGTCGGATAACGCATGAGCAAGGCGCGCAGACGAGCTTCGCCTTTTGCCGGTGTGCCTTCTAGGCTCTCTAAATTGGCCATGGCCAGAATGACGTTACGGTCTTCAGGCACAATCGCCAAAGCACCTTCTAAAGCAGAACGGGCGCCCACTAGATCTTTCATTTTGATCAAAGCAGTGGCCAATTCCTGAAAAGCCGCAGGGTCGTTTGGTTCAAGACTTAAACCCTGGCGATAATAACCGGCCGCTTGACCCGGATCGTTTTTAAGAATAAAAGTGCGGCCGAGGTTAATCATGGCCTGACCATCGCTTGGGTTAATGGTCAACACCTGTTTAAACTCGTGCTCGGCGCCGTCCAGGTCTTTTTTCTTTTGTTTGATGATGCCGAGATTATAGTGAGCGTTGGCGAAGTTTGGGCTCAAGCTGACCACGTGCTCAAAAGAGCTGGCGGCTTCGTCTAAATCGCCGTTATTTTGCAATAGATAGCCTAATGTATAGCCGCTGTTTATGTCTTTAGGGTTGAGCACCTGCGACTGACGGTAAGCTTCAATTGCTCCTTTAGTATCTTTTTGTTTGTTCAGCGCTTCGCCTAATTGGCTGAACCAATCAGCCCTGTCAGCCTTTATAGCGATTGCGGCGCGCAATTCAGTGACTGCTTGCGGATAGTGCCCGCTAGCCGATTGTGCGGCCCCTAAGAGCGCATGAGCTTCTCCTACCGAGCTATCGAGCTGTACGGCTTTAGTTAAGGTTTCTACTGCGCCGGCATAGTCTTTAAGAGCCAATAAGCATGCGCCTGTATTAAATTGAATAGAAAAATTTTGCGGTTGATGCACAAGAATTTTGCGATATTCAGCCACCGCCTGCTGATATTGCCCTTTATCTTGATAAGTGGCGGCGAGCTGCGCCAGCGCTTTTAGATTGTAGGGGTAAGCAGCCACAACCTGCCGTAATTCAGTTATTGCCTCATCTTTATTGCCCCCGATTCTCAGGGCAATGCCTAAAGGCAGACGAAATAGTACAACTTCAGGGCGCAACTTGATGGCGTGATCATATTCAATGACGGCTTCCTGGAGCTGACCTTGCGATTGCAATAGACCGCCCAGGCTCATTCTCGCGAATGCATCGCCTGGCCTTAAGCTTAAAGCGCGGCGATATTCGGCGATGGCATTGTCGAGATCGCCTGATTGGTGCAAAACGGCGGCCAGGCTAAGGTGCACCATTGGGTCATATGGCGCGCTAATGACCACCGCGCGAAATGCTCCCAGAGCTTTATCTAAATCGCCGGCCTTAAAGTAGGTTACGCCTTGATAATAACGTTCAAGCATGGCTTTGGGCATCACTTGCGCCGTGGGCCGATTGGCGCTGCCTGGGTCTAGTTTGTCGAGGGCCCGGGCCGGTAAACATGGGGCCGTAAGGAGACTGCCGAGTAAGAGTGACAATGCCAGACGACAATTTAGATGTGATGAAGACATTGCTCTTTTTAGCACCCGATTTACTATTTATATGTAGGAGGTCAATTGAGGTAATTATGGCCCAAGACGCCGTCTTTCGAAAGGTTGTTCCGCTTAAGGTGAAGTCAAATATGACCGCGTTGTCAGTAGAGTGTAAAGATTCTCTTAGACACTCTGGCTAAATTCTGGTAGCGGTTTTTGTACAGAGTGCACATTGTGTCTAATGCGGCTTGTGGTGTACATTAGATGTATAAGGACCAGTGAAAAAGCCGTGGAGACCGCCAATTAGCGGAATAAAAATCCAGGTGTGGGCTTCATTAATCAGCCAACAGCTTTTTACTAGTTCGGTATCCCGGTAAGACTACAGAAATCGGTCCGGAAATTATGCGTGCTGTAACACCAGTACTATCAAAAGTATCCAAGGCGAGAGCCCTGAAAAATTCTTTTCATTAGCGGGCTTAATATCGCTTAGATGTTCGTGGCCTCTTCAGGTTTCATGACCTATCAGGATATTGATCGCAGCTGGCATGCAGCGAATCAGGCGAACAAAAGTTCAGCAATCTAATTCAAATTAAAAAAAATAAGTCACCACCAAGGCTTGACGAAAAGTATTCCGCAGCATTAAGCACTGCGGGCAGTGTCACACATTTTCGTAGCCGCAACCAGCGTATCTATAATGGCAGTTTATAAAAAAGAAAATTCGGTCAAAAGGTTTCCCCTGGCAAAAGTCAATACTGACCAGGCAGATCACTATGAAGATATTGCATCACGTGCGCTGAGCAATTCCATTAATCACTTAAATAACGCCTATTCGCAAAAGCTCTCAGGAGCCGAAGGTGCTGTTGAGTTTAGAGATGAGGGTGTTTATACCTACGACAATAAAGGTCGTCGTTATCTCGACTGTTTGGGCGGTTACGGTATTTTCAACGTTGGTCACCGCCATCCAAAAGTAATTAACGCTGTAAAAATGCAGCTTGATCAGGTCTGTTTGCACAGCCAAGAATTGATTAATCCGTGGTCTGCGCATCTAGCTAGTCAGTTGGCCGCCATCACTCCTGGTGATCTGCAGTATTCATTCTTCTGCAATAGCGGCAGTGAAGCTGTAGAAGGCGCTATCAAATTGGCCCGCCTTTACACCGGCAAAACTGAAATTATTTCCACCAAAAATGCTTATCACGGCGTCAGCATGGGTGCGCTTTCTGCTACCGGCCGCGACGTTTTCCGCAAACCATTTGCACCACTGTTGAATGGTTTCAGTCACGTTGAATTTGGCAATATCGAAGCTATGGAAGCTGCGATCACCGATCAAACCGCTGCTGTGATTTTAGAGCCGATTCAAGGTGAAGGCGGAATCAACGTGCCTTTCGAAGGCTACTTGAGAAAAGTTCGCCAGCTAACTGAAAAATATGGCATTTTGCTTATTCTTGACGAAGTGCAGACCGGCATGGGCCGCACCGGCCGCATGTTTGCTTGTGAACACGAAAGCGTGGTTCCAGACATTCTTTGTCTGGCAAAAGCACTCGGTGGTGGCGTAATGCCAATCGGCGCTTTTATGTCTACAGCCAAAATCTGGAAAGTATTAGAGCCGAATCCAACCATTCACAACTCCACATTTGGCGGCAACCCGCTGGCTTGTTCAGCTGCTTCGGCCTGTATCGAAGTTTTGCTCGAAGAGCATTTGCCTGCTCGTGCAGCCCTGATGGGCAATTATTTCATGCGCAAATTAAACGAATTAAAAGAGAAGTATCCTGAGCATATTTTTGATGTTCGCGGTCGTGGTTTACTGATCGGCCTAGAATTCACCAGCCAAGATTTGCGTGAAGCAATTCAAGTCGAGCTTTTCCATCGCGGCGTGATTGTGGCTTCTACTCTTAATTCCAACCGTACGTTCAGAATTGAACCGCCATTGATTATTACTGAGTCGCAAATCAATTTCATGATTGATGCCCTCGAATCAGTGTTGATCGATATCAATTCTGGTCGCTTGGCTGAACTTCAAGAAATGGCCGATTTTGCTATCACCATGTCGGAACCGGCACCGGATGCACCGGGAGGAGAAGTTACTCCGCTGGCAAAAATTCGCCACCGCAGAAGACCAATTTTAATCAGTAAGGCTCGAAAAGCGCGCAGCGAAAAAGTGACAGCTCCAACTCTGACTCCGGTGCGTTTGTCAGAGTCGGGCAAGAAAAAGAAAAAAGTTGCCAAACCCAACAAACTCGGTGCCAAAAAAGCAGCTGGTAAAAAAGATAAACCTAAGTCGAAAGCATCTTATCGTGCTAAAACCAGGAGCTAGTCAATGAACGAGCAAAATCAGAACATTGTCAGTTTTCTCTCGGAGAAAATGAAGCGTAAACAAACCGCTTCAAGCGCCGATGAAATGGCCGCTACCATGCAGGCGTATCTCGCCAATGAAAGAGCGATGCGTGCTCAGCAACTGCGTGAATCTGCCAGCAGCAGTGGTGAAATAATTTGCATGCAAGGCATGCGTGCCATTTAGACTAGGGTTTGGCTTGCCAGAACGCGGCAATTTCTAAGGCGAAAATTGTAATCAGCAACAATGCGGCTTTAAGTTCGACTCGGGCTCGATTTTTTTCGTCAGGTAAAAGCCACCAGTTAAACGACTTAATTAAAAACGGCATGGTCAGATAGGTCGTGCAGGTCACGCTTCCTGCCAGGCTGATAAGCATTCTTATTGGGAAATGCAGCTGCTTTAAATAAGGGTTAACAAAAAGCAGTTCAAAAGTGACTATGGGGAATAGGCCCAACAACACCAGCACCGCGGTTTTCCACCTGGCCGGTGAAGCACCCGTGAGTTGATCATGTGGAAACCAACCAGGATAGGAAGTCGGCACTTTTTGAATGTGAGTGGTTTTGACAAATGAGTCTGCTTCTTTGAGCAACACTTTTCGTTCATCACAGGCGAACCAGGCCTCGAGTGCTTCTGGAGATTTAAAACGCAGCACTGTGGCCCATACACTTTTCCTCCCCGGTGCCGGAGGCTGCAAATAAGAGCCGCTAAAGCCTGGCTGCCGTACCTGTGCCGCTTGAATTTTTTCTTCCCAGTCAAAAAATTGTTCTTCACTTCCGCTTTTAAGAGCAGTAACGATGGCCGTCGCCACATCAGAGTCAATATCTTGAGAAAGCTCAGATGAGACTTTCAATTTGGCACCACTGTCGCCGGCGATTATTTCTGCCAAAAGTTGTTGATGGATATTTGACTGCAGCCAGGCCTTGGCTTGCTCTATGGTGGTAAAACGCTGAATCAGTTGCCAGGTTGAACGCCTTGATTCTTTGGATTCTTTTGGTGAAATGATTTCACCGCTCCAGAATCCGGCGGTTCTGGCACCGGCAATTTGCAATTTAACCAGTTGTTCAGTGAGCGTAGCAGGCAGGTCTTGAGGTTGAACTTCCACAGAAGTAACAACCGTTGCCACGCTCGTTGTTGCTGATAATCCTACACTGTTATCGACCACGTGCTATTCCTTTGGTACCGCGGGCGGTGGCGTTGGCAATGTTTATTCCAGAGCACCGGTGATATTTTCTACCACAGTCACCAGTTGACCAGAAGCAATAATTGCTTCTGCTTGAGCCATGTCGAGATGCATTTCGCGATCTTCTTCCAGGTGCGGAATAATGGTGCGCACATAACGATAGGCAGCTTCTACCCCTTTGCCGGCTTTGAGCCCGTGTTTGGCGATGGAACCAGGAGTAAATTTCGCTGCTGTTTTTGGTCTGGCGCTAGTAACGTGACCAACATCAGGCACAGCGTCAATTACTCCGCAACGCAAATCAAGACCCTGAGCGGCGCAAAGTAATTCAATTGCCAGCACGCGGCGCAAATTATGAAGTATGGTTTGTGCTTTACGAGCTGAAATGGTGCCCATTGATACATGGTCTTCTTGATTGGCTGATGTAGGAATAGAGTCTACCGAAGCAGGGTGGGCCAACACTTTGTTTTCAGAAACCAGTGCAGCCGCTGTATATTGGGCAATCATATAGCCTGAGTTTAAGCCGCCATTGCGAGTGAGAAACGCCGGTAAGCCATTTGAAAGGGCAGGGTTAACGAGCCTTTCAGTGCGTCTTTCCGAAATGTTGGCCAGTTCTGCCAGGGCGATACCGACATAATCGAGCACCAGTGCTAGTGGCTGTCCATGGAAATTGCCACCTGAAATTACCTGGTCTGAAAATACCAGCGGGTTGTCCGTGGCGGAATTTATTTCAATAGCTAGCACTTCGCGCGCATGCTTGAAAGCCTGTCTTGAAGCGCCATGCACTTGAGGCATGCAGCGCAGTGAGTATGCATCTTGTACCATAGGACAATCTTTGTGACTTTCCATCAATTCGCTTTCGGCTAAAAGCTTGATCAAGTTTGCAGCTGACGCTTTCTGCCCGGGATGCGGCCTGACGTCATGCACCTGAGGCAGAAATGCTTTTTGCGATCCCAGTTGTGCCTCTAAACTCATGGCTCCAATTATGTCGGCCATTTTGGCTAATCGTTCAGCTTCAATTACGGTCAGGCAGCCAAGCGCACTCATCACTTGAGTGCCATTAGTTAGTGCCAGTCCTTCTTTCGCTTTAAGTACAACCGGCGTTAATCCGGCTTTGGCCAGGGCATCTTTACTGGGCAAAACTTCACCCTGATATTCAGCGCTGCCTTCACCAATAAGAGTCAATGCCAAGTGCGAAAGTGGTGCCAGATCACCGGAGGCGCCGACTGAGCCCTGTTGCGGAATTAATGGGTGAATACCAGTGTTCAGAAGTGATACCAGAAGGCTCACTACTTCAGTTCTGATGCCTGAAAATCCTTTCGCGAGGGCGTTGGCGCGCAGCACTGTAATGGCTCGCACTGTGCGATTGTCGAATAAATCTCCCATTCCGCAAGCGTGCGAAAATAAAAAATTGCGTTGCAGTTGTTCAGTTTGCTCTGGGGCGATGTAGATATCTTTGAACTTACCAAAGCCAGTGGTGATGCCGTATACCACCGCTCTTCTTTGCAAAAAATCTTCTACAATCTGGCGAGAGGCACGTAACTGTTCCATGGCCAGTTGTGAAAGCTCAACGTCAGAGTCGCCGTCGGCCACAAGTTCGACATCTTCAATGGTCAAGCTATGGCCATCGAGTTTCAAATTATGTATGCGCTTTTCGCTTCGGCCTGACATTTAACCTCTGGCTGCTGTGACAACTGGAAACTTTGCTACTGGCATTATAACTAGCTACAATCTGGTTAAGGCAAGCTCAAATGGTCATTTAGCTTTTCAAGGGGGAACATTGATTTGCCGGCGACGTCCTAAATTACTTAGTGCCAGGGTGAGCCTATTCAAGGGGCTGCAGCAGCGACTAAGAGCCCGTGAGAGGTCTTGGAAAGCATGGTAAGATCATTAAGATCCGAGCTGGAAGAAGATGCTAACCAGAAGAAGTTAGAACCCGGAACCAAGAGCCTGGAACCAAGAGCCCGGACCAAGAGCCCGGACCAAGAGCAATGATGATTACTAAAGCTACTAAATCTAATCTCAAGTTGACTGGCATATTTACGGCTTATTGCCTTTCTTTTGGTTTGTCACTGCCTGTATCTCTTGATTTTGGACAGGGTCAAACGGTCTGGCTGGGTCTGCCGGCGCAGGCTGCGGTTGGCTCTGATGTGCGACTTTCGCAACTTGAAACTAAATTTTTTAAGCACACGTATCCTAAAGACGAGGAAGCGGTGCGTCTTGAGCGCCTGGAGAAGATGATTTTCGGCGAAAGCCGTACCGGTTCAAGTGAAGATCGATTGAAGAATTTGGCAGCGACTGTGCCCAATCTGGCTGAAAGTGCCAGTGAGGCGCGTGACTCAGGCGGTGCGTCATCGTCAGGGTCATCGTCAGGGTCATCTTATGATAGTGGAAGTAAACCGCAAAGCAGCACGAGAAATGTCAATAATGCTGACAGCGACTTAGATTTGACTGAGGAGCGCACCAAAAACAATCGTCCTGGTGGGCAAGTTCTTAGTGGCGAAAGCAAATATCCGGCTGTAACCGCTCTCGAGCAAAATTTGTTTAAGCGCGATTATGCCAGTGAGCCTGTTGGCGATCGCCTCAACCGTCTTGAATCGAAAGTATTTGGTAAACCTTCGAAGTTTACTGATATGAGCGAACGTGTTGATGCTCTGAAAGAAAAAACCAATATTGATATTGCCAAAAAAGCACCACCGGGAACCGATTGGGTTGATGAGGAAGATGATGATGTCAGCTTCCCTGGCCCCAGAGCAAAAGCCGGCGGCACCACTCCCTTTACAAAGAATGATGGTTATGGTCGCACCAATAGTGGTGGCGGTTACGGCACCAGCGGAAGCAGCGCTTCTAGTGGTGCTGCATCGGGTGCCTATGGTATGGGCGGCGGGTCTTCCGGCAATAGCGCATCGGGTGCCTACGGTATGGGCGGCATGTCTTCAGCCAGCACTGTTCCTAGCGCGGCTCCAAGAAGGCCACTCAAGCCTTCCGGCAAAACAAGCGACCGCTTTGATGACGACGAACCAACTACTCCGGCTGTAGGCGCCATTGGTTTAAGCAGCCAGGTGGCTGCACTGGAAAATGCGGTCTTAGGGAAAACTTTCAGTCAAGATCCTTTGATCAGTAGAGTTGGTCGTTTGGAAGAAACAGTCTTTCCTAATAAGACAGATTCTGCAGCCTCAATGAGTTTGCCTGAACGGGTCAGTAAACTAGTGGCGAAAGTGCCGGTAGCAGCTGCTCCGCCGAAAACTGCCAGAGCGAATCGTCGTTCGCTTGATATGGATATGGACGACGATATGGATATGGGCAGCGGCAGCGGCCTGACATCGCTCATGGGTGGTAGCGGTGCTCTAGGTAATTCATCTATGGGCAGCGGCATGACTATGAGTCAGAGCACTCAAACCCGTGGCACCGGTGGCCTTGGTCGCATCATCAATTCAATTGGCAGTATGCTTGGTGGCGGATACGTGGGCAGCTATGGTATGGCGGGCGGTGGCGGCATGGTACGCGACCCCAGTACCGGCATGCTTGTTGACACGCTTTCTGGCAATCTGATCAATCCAAGCACCGGGCAAATTGTCGGCCGCTCCACAGGTTATCCGTCGCAAGTTTATACTAACGGCGTCACTCAATATGGTGGTGGCTATGGTGCCGGTATTGGTGGCATGCCGGTAGGCATGGGTTTAAACAATGGCATGGGTATGGGAGTAGGCATGGGTTATGGTTATCCTGGAGCCATGCCTGCGATTCCCCCATTGGGCGGCTATACCGGTTTTAATAACGGCTTCAGCCCTTACGGCTATCCGGCCGGCGGTTATGGAATGAATGGTATGGGCGGCATGGGTAGTGGTATTAGATTTGGTGGCAGCAACTTTGGCGTACGCTTTTAGTTGGCAACCAGTATTTTGAAAGGAAACATTATTTGCTGCTGCTTGTAGGCGGAACTGGTTTCCTTGGTGTGCCGGTGGTCGAGTTGATGATGGCTCGCGAGTATCCTATTCGGCTATTGACGCGCGGCGCCGGTGACTGGAAGTCATCAAACCTTTCTCAGTATCGCAAACGTGGTATCAATGTCGTTGTCGGTTCACTTGAAAATGACGAGGTCTTAGAAAGAGCCCTGGAAGACGTTACTGGCATCGTCAATATTTCTGGCAGCTTCAGGCTAAATGTAGACGGCTCGCGCTCTAGTTCTTACGAGTATCTCAATGTGGAGCTGGTGGAAAAATTGACCACCATGGCTAAAGAACGAGGCATTCAGCGCTTTGTGCAAGTTAGTTGTCTTGGTGCGCGCGCCGAATCAAGCAGTGAATATCTCTCCAGTAAATTTGCGGGAGATGAGCTGGTGCGCCAGTCTGATTTATATTGGACAATTCTCAGACCTTCTTATATGTTTGGCGAACGTTTTCCATACGTAGAGATGATTAAACCGCTGGTCACCTTCAAACCAGTGCTACCCGTGGTTGGTAGTGGTTTGAACATGCTGATGCCCGTTCATGTAGACGAAGTCGCTAAGTGCGTTGTCGACTGCATTTATATGAAAGAATCAACTGGCCGAGTGTTGGAAATTGTTGGTCCGAAAGAATATTCGCTGATGGAAATGCTCGAGACGATTCGCTTTGAATTTGGCCTTTCCGGCACCACCATGACAATTCCCAGTCAGGTATCAGGAAAGGCTTTTGAGATGGCCACTAAGGTGTTGCCGAAAAACACTATTACTTTAGAGTTGGCTCAGATTCTAATTGCTGATTCTTTCAGTTCCTCTCAAGATGCTCATGACTTGTTCGATCTAGAAGGCCGGCACCTTGAAGATTATTTACATGACATCGTGGCAAATTTGCGTAAGCACAAGTAGTAGCCCTGAAATGTGATAACGTTTTGGCTGTAGATGCGGTTTTAAGTTTGAGGAATTGGCAATGATTAGACTGAGTAAACCTGTTCAGGTTCTTGAATGGGGCGAAGGCACCAATACAACTAATCAACGCTGGGAAGAAATCGCTAAGGGCCGCCTATCAGGCAAACCAAAAACTGTGGCAGGGCTGACAAGCATTGTCATCGAAGTGGAAGGCTCAATTAACCGCAAGAACGACAAAAACGAGTACGTCAAGGTGATGCAACAGGGTGAGGGCATGACGCCGCATTCTACATCATGGGGCGAAGTTGCCATGGGCACAATTAAGAGCGTGGACAATCAGAGCGGTAAAACACTGGTTACTGTTGAAGTTAGCGCTGCCGTCAAATACAGTAAATAAAGCGACATTTATTAATCAGATGGCTTAGTTCTTTTCAAAACTAGAACGTATACGTTCTAGTTTTACAGCCACTATCTATCTAGCTAACTATCTAAACCACTGGGCAAAAATAGTGGTTTTCGAATTCAGTCCAATTTTGCCGACCAGAACTGGTTTGCCGCCCTGCGGTTGATATTGGACAATTCTTCCAGCCTTATCAATAATGGCGCATGGCCCGGTATTGGCGGCAAAAAGGCAATACCGTCTATTTTCTATAGCCCGCAGCACAGAGAAAGCCACCATTTGCTCTCCGCAATCAGATTTGTGAAACCAGGCCAGGTCTGAAATATTGGCGAGCACCTGGCCACCGGCTCTGCAACTGGCAGCGGTTACTTCAGGTGAAATTGATTCGAAACAAATTAGCGGTGCCACGCGGCCGCTGGGTAAGGGCAAAAGCACAGCTTCTTTACCAGCAGCAAAGCCACCACCGGCAGGAGTGTTGGTCCAGCGTTTGACCCACTCAGGTAAGTAATGCACCATAAGTGGTGTATATTCGCCTATGGGAACAAGAAAGCGTTTGTGATAGACCTCACTTAAAACAATGCCACCACTAGTAATGCCGTAGGCGGCATTGTAGGGTCTGTTCGCAACGCTTTTATCCATCGATCCTAAGACCAGATCTAGATGTTTTGTATAAGCTTTATTTTTGAGCCAGTTGAGCACACCAGGTTGATCGCGTAAATAGGTGGGTAGCGCACCTTCAGCCAAAACCACCAGTTGATCATGGCAATCATATTCAGTTAAAAGCTTGTCGTAATTCTCGAGCAGATCTTCAATAGTAAAACGGTGCACGGTTTTTTGCATATCAATATTAATGCCGCCCTGCACCAGGGCCGTGCTGACAATGGCATCGTTAGTAGGTAGTGCTTTTTCTTGAAAATAACCTGCGGCAAAAATTAGTACTGCTACAATGGTGGTAAAAAGGCAATGAAACGCTGATGTAACCCTGTTTTCAGCTGCGAGAGCTTTAAATTTATTTTTGCCGACAATGGTGGCAATGAACGAGGCGATGGTGACATTGACCATGACAATTAAAGCGCAGATGCCGACCCCGCCAATAATGGAGGCGCTTTGCAAAAGTTGTGGTTGTTGATATTGAGTATATTCGAGCATCGTCCAGGGCACGCCTAAAAGATCGGGCATATTGCCTAATTTATTGACGATTAGAACCCAGAGTAAAGGCAACAGCCATATTGGCCAGTTGATTAAACCGCGCCCTTTTTTTGCTAATTTGAAAGAAGCTTTGAGCGGCAACCTGGCCACTATAGCGGCAAAGAGTAAAAATGCCAGAGCCTGATGAGTGGCCGTAATTATCCAGGCTAAAATGGCCAGTAAATTGCCGTAGATTCCTGAAAATCCGAGCCAATCTAGTGGTGCCAGATTTAGGTACCAGTGAAGATAAACCAGGTTGTAGGCCAGGCCAAAGACAAAAGCCAAAAGAATTTGTTTGACGTAATGATGATTATTGCTGTAGATCAAAAGAAAAAGTGGAGCTAAAGCAAACCAGGCCAGATACCACTGATTAATACCAGGTGCAGAAAGGCCAAGCAGCGCTCCGGCAGCCAGGGCCGCCAACCACTGCCCTGGCGCAAAAGAAAATTTCTTCGCCACTGCCGGTAATTTTTTTGCGGTAGTTTTTTTCGCCGCCACTGCTTTTGCCAACTATTTAAAAGAGAATATCCTGCTCTCTGGAATAGAAAAAAGATGGAGTGATTCAAACCACTCCATCTTTTTCATTAGTTAACTGATTGGTGATTCAAAGTAATCAGCTGTCTTTTTTGTCTTTATCTTTTTCTTTTGGTTCTTTCACTGGAGCCCCGCTGGTGGCGAGTTGCGTTTTAATGCGCAACTCGATTTCTTTAAGCATTTCAGGATGTGCTTCGAGGAAAGTTCTGGCCTGGTCGCGACCTTGTCCAATTCTTTCTTCTTTGTAGCTGAACCAGGTGCCCGATTTTTTGACGATATCCATTTCAGCGCCCATATCGAGCAAGCAACCGGCGGTGTTGATACCACGTCCGTAAATAATGTCAAATTCAGCAATGCGGAAAGGTGGTGCGCACTTATTTTTAACAACTTTAACTTTGACGCGGTTACCGATTTCGACACCATCTTTTTTCAGAGTTTCGATTTTGCGAATGTCGAGTCTGATGGAGGCATAGAATTTAAGAGCGTTGCCACCAGTAGTGGTTTCAGGGTTGCCGTACATGACACCGATTTTTTGGCGCAACTGGTTGATGAAAATGATGGATGTATGAGTTTTGCTGACAATGGCTGTTAGTTTGCGCAGAGCCTGGCTCATAAGTCTTGCTTGCAAGCCGGGCAGGCTGTCGCCCATTTCGCCTTCAATTTCAGCTTTCGGAACCAGTGCTGCCACTGAGTCAACGATAATCAAATCGACGGCTCCAGAGCGCACTAATTGCTCAGTGATTTCTAGAGCTTGCTCGCCGGTATCTGGTTGCGAAATCAAAAGTTCATCTACATTGACTCCAAGAGCGCGCGCATATTCAGGGTCCATCGCATGCTCAGCATCGACAATGGCGGCAATGCCACCAAGTTTTTGCACTTCAGCGGCAACGTGTTGTGCCAGAGTGGTTTTACCAGAAGATTCAGGACCGTAGATTTCGATGATTCTGCCCCGTGGCAGACCACCGACGCCGAGAGCGACGTCTAAAGTAATGGCGCCTGTAGGTACAGCTTCAATCTGATTGTTGCGTGAGTCGCCCAATTTCATGATTGAGCCGTCGCCATACTGCTTTTTAATTGAATCGAGGGCTAAGCCCAGTGCTTTGAGGCGTTCTGCAGAAGGAGCGTGACTTTTGCTTTTATCTTCAGAAGTGTCCTTAACTCTGGCGACCTTTTCAATTGGCGCCTTTTCTTGCTTGTCCACTGCTTTCTCTTTTGTCTGTAATGCCATATTAAATCTCCTCACATCATAAATCTAAAAATAGTTGAGCTGAAAAAGCCAAGCTGACAACCGTGGGCAACAGAACAGCAGAGCGTTTATTTCAAAAATAGACTGGTACCGAAAATCTGCAGAATTCTCGTGCACCAGCAAATTATAGCGGTTTTGCCAGCTTGCACAGATAAAAAGTAAGCACAACCCGCATGCTGTCTAGTGTATATGTGATTGGTCGATTGCTCGGGGTGCACTTTATGTGTTTCCGACCTTTATCTCCTCAACTTCCCCTGATTTAAGTTAGAAAAGGGGGGGCTGAGGGTATAAAAAGGTTGTTACCCAACAAAATTTTTTCGAAGGGTAATACAGATAACGTTTATTTCCTCGGCAAAGTTCAATTTTGCCGACTCTTTTCTCGTGATTTGACGCAAATTTAAGGAGGTCTTTGATGAAAAGTGCTCAGCGGCTATTTAGCTTAAGGCACGCAGAGATCTTCGAAGCGTTCAACCCGGTTGAGCTGGGCCGCCTTCTGGGCATTTTAGAAGAGCTCGAACTGCCCAAGCATCACACAATTTTTTCACCAGGCGGCGCCTGCGACGCCATCTACTTTATAGAAAAAGGAAGAGTGCGCGTCACTCGCCTCTCTACCGAAGGCAAGACTGTCATTCTGGCTCTGCTCGGACCCGGCGACATGATTGGCGAAGCGGCCTGGGAAAGCACTGAACACGATAGCTATGCCGAAACACTTGAAGACTCAAGAATTTATCAGATCAGCCGCGAATCGTTTCTCAGCTTTGTACGGGAGAATCCTGAATTTGGGCTGCGCTTTATCGGTGTGATTGGTGATCGCCTCAAACAAGCCAACGCACGCATTGAAGACCTGGTTTTCCGGCAAGTTCCGAGCCGCGTGGCACGGCTTTTGCTCACTTTGGCCGATACTCATGGCAAGGTCACCCCTCACGGTGTGCGGGTGGAGTTTCCCCTGACCCACCAGGAGATTGCCGACATGGTTGGCTCGTCCCGGGTGACCGTGACGCAAATTCTCAACCGTTTCAAAGATAGCCACTGGATCGACATCGAATCTAAACGAGTGACCATCCATAATATGAATGCCCTCGAAGAAATGGTTCGCGCCAATTAAATCTGGCCAGGCCGTGAGAGTGTTAAAATTGAGGCGTATGTGCCCGTAGCTCAGCTGGATAGAGCGTCGGTCTCCGAAGCCGAAGGCCTTGAGTTCGAATCTCAACGGGCACAAATTTTGCCATGACTCAGAATAAACATTGTCAGAAAGAACTATTGAGCTAATTACCGGCCCTTATCGTTCCGGCAAATCAATCTGGTTGTTAAATCAGGTGGTGGCACATTGCCGAAAGAAAATGCTCAGCGGTAAGCAAGCCATAGTCACCGTGCCCTCGCACCGATACAAAAAACTGGTGGAAGAGCGGCTGTCGGCCATGATTGTCAGCGACCATTTTAATCGCACTGATAATGGAAACGATAAGGGCAACGATAATGGCAGCTACGCCTGTATATCTAACTCTGCTCTGCCGCTCAAAGCCGGCCTGGTAGGCCTGAAAATTTTGCCGTTCTATGATCTCTGCCACCAGGTTTTGCGCCAGGCAGGATGCGGTTTTCGCTTAATTCCCGATGGCATTCGCCCGGCCATTCTCGTCAAGGCAATCGAAAAAGTAAAAGCGTCAGGGCGACTGACCGGCCTTGAATCAATTGCCGATTTTGCCGGTACCCATGCCTTTATGCTTGAACTCATAGACGAACTCGAGCGTGCTGGTTTTTCTCCTGCTGAAGTAATTTCGCAACTGAAAAAAGTTGCCGCCAGCGACGCTCGCTATATGGAACTCGGTCGTGTGTACGAGGCATACTGGCTTGAGCTTGAGAGTTTGAATGTTTTTGACGAACGCAAATTAGCTTACAAAACCAGAGAAATTTTAAATAATCTCGAGCCCAATGTGCTCAATATTGGTCTTTTGGCCACAGATGGTTTCGATCGCTTTAATCGGCTGCAGCTGCAGGTTTTAAGTGGAATAGCCAGGCAATCGGAGCGCAATATTATTGCCTTTGATTATGTGGCAGACGAAGCCAATTATTCATGGAAAGATAAATCGCTAAAGGAAATGAAAGAAGCTTTTGGTGGCGCTCTAAAACAAACCGCTTTTACAAATAATAGTGGTGCCAAAAAAGCTGAAGTGCTCAATTTCAAAACACTCGACCGCTTGATGGAAATGGAAGAGATTGCCCGCGAAGCGAAAAAATGTTTAGTTGATGGCTATGCCGCCGATGAAATTATTGTGGTGGCAAGGTCGCTGAGCCCTTATGTAACAGCCATTCGCGCTGCCTTTGAACGCGCCCAGGTAAATTATTTTCTTGACCAACCGATTGAGCTGGGCAGTTTGCCACTGGTGCGATTTTTGCGCCGACTTTTGCATTTACCTATTTCAGATTTCGGCCGGCAAGATGTTGTGCGCACAATAGCCAGCCCATTTTTTAATCGCTCTTATCTTGGCCTCTCACCGGCAGAAATTGAAGAAATAGATGATCAATCTCTTTCTTCCCTGACAGTTAAAGGGGCCTCCGACTGGCGCTGGGCTTTGAAGTTGGGCAAATTAATTGAGCGCCTGTCTTTTGAAGGCAACGGTCAATTGGCTACTGCCAAAAAGAGTCTCACCGAGCATGTGGCTTTTGTTGAAGATCTGATTGATGATCTGTTGGTTTTGCCTAATGATGAAGAATTTAGCGATCCGCTGGTGAGCTGGGAAGAGCATCAGGCTCTATTTGAGTTCAGACAAGTGTTGGCTAATCTGGTGATGGAAGAAAGTCTTCTTACTGACGCGTATGGGCCGCAACTGCAAACTTATCCTGTCTTTTTCAAACGGCTGGAACACGTTTTGGAGCAAGCCAATTTTAGAAGACCTAAAATCAGCAAAGAAGCCATCACCGTATGTAGTGCCGACCTGGTGCCTAATCGCCGCTATAAGGTGATTATCATGGCTGGTCTCAATGAAGGCGAATTTCCCAGGCGCTCTGACCAGGCCGGATTTCTCAGCCGAGATGAAGTGCGTAAGTGGCTTTCATATGGAATAGATATTGAAAATCCGCGTCATCATCAATCGTTCGAACCATCTTTATATGAATCATTGGTTGAGCGTGCCAGCGACAAACTTTGCCAGTCATGCCCCATGCACGAGATGAGTGGCGAAGAGTTAATGCCTTCGTTTTTCCTCACTCGTGGAGATGAAGCCGTAGCCAGGCAGATTACTTTCCGCGCACCAAGGGTAGAGGCATTGCGCGCGCCTACGTCAGCTCAAGAATTTGGCGCAGGCTGGCTCTGGCTCAGTGGCCGCCGGGCCATGGAAAATTTAGACAGATTGCCGCCGAGCGTGCGTCAGTTTCTGGCCGGGCTGGAATTGCCGTTCGCCACCGTGCAGGCGCGCACTGAAGCGCGCCGGGGCCCATTTGGTGAATTGAACGGTAAACTGACAGAACAAGTGGGTCTCGGTTTAATTAGCGTCAAAACCCCTGAGATGTGGAGCGTCAGTAAACTCAACGATTATGGTAAATGTCCGTTTCGTTTCTGGGTTTCGCATATGCTCAAGATCGGGCCGGTAGAAGAGCCCGAGCTCGGTTTAGATGCTCGTCTATTGGGTGAGGTTTATCACAAAGCTCTAGAATTATTTTATCTTGAGCTGCAAAGCCTGTCCCTCAGTATTTTAGACAGCGACCACGAACGTGTGCAAACCATCTTTGAGCAGAGTATAGAGCTTGCCATAAGCTGGCTTGAACAGAGTCGTAAGTTCCGCCGCACCGATTTCTGGCAATACGAGAAAAAAGAAATATCATTCAGGCTAAAGCGCTTTTTTGCAAAAGAAAAAGAGCGCGCCGCCAGAAATAATGGCGAATTTGTACCCACCTACTTTGAAAAAGGTTTCGGTTTTAGAGACGGCGACTCGTCTCCAGCGCTTACATTGCGCACAAGTGGCGCTGAAATAAAAATGCATGGCCGCGTAGATCGCATTGACGTCGCTGCTGACGGCAGAGTGAAAGTAATTGACTATAAGTCGAGTTCAGGAGCGATTAGTAAAAGAGAAACTTTAGCCGGTCGCAATATGCAACTGCCTGTTTATGCCATGGCGGTGCAGCATGCCATATTGGCCGATGCCAATACACAGGTAAAAAGCGGACAGTTTCTCAGCTTTTCATCAGGCGAACAGACCGGCCAAATTGATTTTCAGGATGGCGAAGATTATATCGGCCTGACCAAAAATTATATTGGTGAATTTGTCGCTGCCATCAAAGGTGGTGACTTCAGCGTCAACCCCAGCAGCCCAGAATCTTGCAAACACTGCGATCATAAACAGCTTTGCCGTATCACCGAACTGGGCGGGGAGAGCGACAATGCTGACTGAGCAACAAAAACAAGCTGTTGATATGGTCGACAAAAATGTGCTGGTATCAGCCGGTGCCGGCTCAGGCAAGACTCATGTCTTAGTTGAGCGCTACGTAGAAACTTTGCGACGTTATCCTGACTGTACCCTGGCTAATATCATCGCCGTCACTTTTACTCGCAAGGCCGCTGCCGAAATGCGCACGCGTTTGAAAGCTCGCTTTCTATCGCTCAGCCAGGAAGTTTATGAACAAAATTCTGAACAAGACCCTAAACAAGACTCTGAGCGTGAGCGCTGGCTGGCCTGCCTGGCCGAGGTAGACAGCGCCCGCATCGGTACCATTCACTCTTTGTGCGAAGCGATTTTAAAAAGTCATCCTGCCGATTGTGGTATTGACCCGCAATTCGAAGTCTTAGACGAGTTGACTCAAGCTGAACTTTTGCAGGAGAGCATTGAGCGCGCCCTTAAAACAGTTATTGAGCAATCTCAGTCGGGCATTGAATCATATGAACATGACCTGCTGCAGGATTTTTCAATTGACGAAGTACAAACTCAACTCAATCGTCTAATTAAAGGCTCGATGCAGTTCAGGCAATCGTATAGCGCGTTTGATAATTTAACTGTTGAAGCAATGCGCAGCCAGTCAGAGAAAGTCCTGGCTGATATTCAACGTGGTGTGCTATCAACGCTTTCCAGCAATCATGATTTCAATCGCGCTTTTGATTACTTACGAGCCAATTCTATGCCGGATGTGGCTAATAGGCTTAATCCGGTGCGCGAGGAGTTGCTTGGTTATTGCCTGGACCTTTTTGCCGAGCCTCATAGCGATCTTAGCAATAATGGTTCGAAGTGGCAGGCCTTGATTGCCATCGCCACCATATCTATTGGCAATATTGGCGGCAACAAACCTGAAGCAAAAGACCTGCGCAAAGCTTTAATCACTATGCGTGATCAGGCAAAAGCCATGTCCGGAAAAATTCCCTCTGCTCTCAATGGCGAAGACGACAAAGGTTTCGCTCTGGCCTTAGGCATGATCAAACTTTTTGAGCGAGCGCTGTCGCTTTATGAGTCGCACAAGCGTGACCTTACCGCAGTTGATTATAATGATTTGATCAGCCTGGCCTGCCGGTGCCTGGAAAAAGAGGGCAGTCAGTCGCGCGCCTATTTTAACGACAAGCTTCAAGCGCTATTAGTAGACGAATTTCAAGATACCAACGACATACAGGCCACCATGCTATCGCTTTTGGCTGGTGCTAAAACTCGAGTGTTTTTGATTGGTGACGACAAGCAATCAATTTTTAAATTCCAGGGCGCTGACGTTGCCACTTTCAATAAATGGAAATCGCTGTTCAAAAATGAAACTTCTTCTTTAACCGGCGCTTCGATTGTGACGAAGCTGACTCGCTCGTTTCGCAGCCATCCAGAAGTGGTTTCTTTCGTCAATGCCATTTTCGATCATTTGCTCGACGGTGACCCTGAAGTGATGCCATACGTGGCTGCTTTTGAAGCCCTCGAACCGGCACGCATAATGGATTTGATTACTGCAGACGAACTGCCGGAAGAAACCGTGGCAGTAAATTTAGATCAAGGTGCAGATACTGCTAATCAAGCGGCAGTAGAAGTAATGATGCTCGATCTGGAAGTGGAAGAAGAAGCACGCGGGCTTACCGCTGCTCTTTACGAAGCGCATCAGGTGGGGCGCTGGCTGAAGAAGAAAGTAGAGAGTGGTTATAAAATTGCGGCAAAAAGTGGTGGCATCAGGCCCATTACTTATGGTGACTGTGCCGTATTAGTAGTACGTAACAGCGACTTTGCTTCGTTTGAAGCCATGTTTGCTCAGTTGGATATTCCATATGTTACTTTCGGCGGCAGCGGATTTTTGCGCAGACAAGAAGTGGCCGATTTTGAAAATCTTTTTCGCTTCCTCGATAATCCGAAAGACAGCCATTCGCTTTTAGCCGTGTTGCGCTCACCATTTTGCTCCATCAGTGATGATTTATTGCACCGCGTCATTACACAAGACGTGGGCGAGCCGCTCTGGCCTACTTTATTGAAGGTAGTGCGAGCACGCGAACCTGGTCTGGAACAGCTCACTTTAGCGGTGAGACAATTGCGCAATTTATTGGAATACGAGGCACTTTTGCCGCTGGGTGATCTGGTACAAAAGATAATTGATTCTACCGGTTACGATCTGGCTATGCTGGCTGCACCCGACGGCAAACAACGATCGCGCAATGTCTGGAAAATGGCTCATCTGGCTTCGGAACATGAGCATTTGTCTTGTGGCGAATTTGCTCGCAGGCTGGCACTGATGCGTCAGTTTGGTATGCGCGAATCGGAGGCACCACTAGACAGCGCCGATGCCGTCAAACTTATGACCGTTCATGCCAGCAAGGGTTTAGAATTTCCGGTGGTGGCGCTACCCTGCCTTGGTGGACAGTTGTTGCGCAATACCGATCGGCTCGTTTATCATCCCAGCTACGGTGTGGCATACAACAGCACCCGGCTCGACGAACAAGACAAACCGGCCTGGTATCTGGTGGCCAGCTATCTTGATAAACAGATGGAACGGGAAGAGAAAAAGCGCCTGCTTTATGTTTCGATGACCCGAGCTCGCGATAATCTCGGCATATTTTTCTCGGCACCTTTTAGAAGATCTGAATCATATCGTCAGTGGATCATGGAAGTGCTGGGCCTTGATCAAGATGATGCGGTGCGCCCCGGCCCGGATGATTGCATACCTCTTAGTATAAGCTCGCGCTCTGATGGAGTGGTGGCGCCGTATAACCTGAGTACGGCTACCGGTTTTGCTGCCGCAGTGGAAGCGGCTATTGAGATTGAAATGCCCGCTGCCGAGCAATCAGGGCAAGCGCAAAAGTTGCTTTTGCTTGAGCCCTCTCATGTCAATTTAGCGGAGCTGAAAGTAAACGAGTTGGGCCGCTCGCGCATTACACCACATATTGGCAATCGCAGTGGTGTGATCTTGAATGCCACCACTCTTGGTACATTCTTCCACGCGCTAATGGAAAACTTGCCACCATCTGGCCGCAGGGTTGACAGAGAGTGGATTTCAGACATTGCTTTTACCCAGGGTGTCATGGTGTCGCATCACGAACTTTTGAAGCAACTTGTGGACGAAGGCGAGAGATTGCTGGAAATATATTATGGCAGTCGCCTCCATGGTCTGTTATCTCAAAGTCAGCAAAGACGTCATGAATTGCCATATTTGATTGACGTGTCCTACGGGCCCACGCCAGATATGAAACCAAGGCGACCCGACCTGATTTTCGAAGATGCCCAAGGAGCCTGGCATTTAGTCGACTATAAAACTGATCACTTCCCAGCTGAGCAAGTAGAGCTGCAAGCGCGTAAGCACCGCGAACAGTTAAAAACTTATACTAATGATTTGCGTCTGCTGACCGGGCATGAGCTCACACCATGGCTTTATTTTGCTCAGCATGGCATTTTCTTTCCAGTTTAAAACTAGCGAATCAAGCCTTCTTCTTTGAGAAACTCGAGCACCTTAGCCGCTCTCGACTGCTGATCGGCATTGCCGGCTTTTACATATTGCTCAAGTTTTGCTACAGCTTGCGGCAATACTGTATTGTCCACATAATTTTGGCGGGCAACATAGACATCGTGATCGACACTTTTGTTTTCAGCTGGTACCGTGTCTAATGATTTCTTCAAAGCGCGCATCCATACCACGGTTCTAATAGGCATGTGCCCGGCAGCGTCGACAAAAGCTTTAGCATCGTTTCCGAGCATGCGCTCGCCCAATACTGCCCACTGTTCGCCATTATTGCGATCAGCGTATTTGCTCAGGCTGTACTCTTTGGCCTCAAGATTGATGGCATCGGCAAATCGCCAGGTGAGGTTATGGTCCCAATATTGATAACGCAATTCGTGAGACCATTCGTGCAATACGTCGCGCCGCAAATAGTTAGTGCGCTCAGTTTTGTACATATTTAGTTCGCCGTCAGTCATTGACATGGCTGAGACAAAATCTTTGTTATAACCGCCCTGGCTCACCCACGCATCTTCAGGGTTGCGTTTATCTGAAATAAAGATGCGCTTGAAATATCCGCTGTTTGGCATGGCATCGAGCAGCGGCGGCAGATCTGCCGGCCCGACTCTGTTGCTGTAATCTTCGGTACCAATGGTGGTGGTTTTCTTGGCCGCTGCGTCGTCTAACTTTTCAGCATAACGTGTTGGCAAAACCACTTCTACTGTGTGTTTGTCGATACTGTACTTGCGCACGTCAGTGGGAACTTTTGCTATACCGCGATTATAAAAATCGTCAAAATTAGTGAATGGTCCCTCGGTTTCACTGCGTTCGTTTAGCTTTTCTACCGCAGTTTTATAGCCAGTGACACGGGTCGGTTGCTGAGCCAGAGAACGTTCAGGAATAGTAAGTTCGCGAATTACTTGATGATTTTTTTCAAGCGGTCCGATGAAAGTCTTGCGCTGTTTATTTAATTCGATTTGGGCAATTGCGGCAGAAACGTCTGGTGTTTTGTCTACCTGCACGAACCTTGTCACGGTTTCGTTTTCGCCGACAATGTTGACGTGGCTGCTTTCTTTCGAACGGGCGAAAGTGCTGTGTACTTCTCCAGGCGCTCCCAACTTATCAATATCTTTTTTGCCCTCGGCTTCGTTGTGCCGCGAAATCGCGCGGGCTCGCAGTCCACCAGGCACTCCAGCTATAGCGTCTATGCCACCCTGAATTAGTGCTCGTCCAATTACTTTACTGAGGTCAAACTTTTCGTTGGCATCTTGCTGACGGATAATTTCTCCGCTGGCACCGTTTGACAAACCAAAGCTGGCGCTGGTAGTCATTGTTTGCGCCACCACACTGCGTTCAAACAATTGAGGGCTTATTCTCGCTGCTCCCTTGAATAAACCGTGAGCGGCAACAAATGTAGCTGCATCGCTCACGAGGGCTCTGGGGTTCGCCACTTCGCGAGTAAAGTTGGCACCAAATGTAGCACCACTGATATTGCCTTTGCCGTCTAAATAGTTTTGCCTGGTGAGCACCGATTCGAGTGCTCGATTGGAAAAACCAAATGCCACACCTTTCAGGGCTGCCGAATTGGCGACCATTTCAGGCATATGTTTGCTGCCCATTCCGTGCATGATGCCCCGCAAGCCAGCACCCTTGAGAGCGCCGAGGGCGAGGTCTGCCATTTTTGCCCCGCCGGACGAACCGGGTGAGGCGTGATCGAGGGCGCTAAGCACAACAGTACTGGCCAGACCAATTTTGCCTGGTGTAAACAGCGCTGCGGTTATGAGAAAGCCTGCCCCGTAGTGACCGACCTCTGACTGGATTTTTTCGTTGCTGGTGAAAACCGACGCAACTTCTTTTACTGCCAGCTGAACGTAGCCATGACTGGCCTCTGAGCTTAAAGCCAGGCGGCCGGAAGGCTCGCCCAGCAAGTCAATGGACTCATTTATTTCAGCACTGCTTGTTTTTGGCAATAATTTACTCGCCGCACTGCCCACCACCTGTTATGAGCGTAGGTCACAAAGGCTTCTAAGTCAACGAAGAAAGGGCAAAGCGGCGGCTTGTCGGCCAAATTTAAGGAGAAGATTTTTTGACCAGTCCTGGATTCTTGCTTAAGTGTTCAACCATTCGGTGAATAAGCTCAATGCCGCCTTTTTCATTCAGATGCCAGTCATCCATGAAATTGTCTCTTTGCGAAAGCACAGGATCGAATTCGAGGTCCAAAACGTCGGCCGATGAATTTTGCTCGATTTCGCGCAAGAAGGCGCTATAGTCGGCCTGCAGTGCCGGTTGAATTTCGGTGCTGATTACCCTGGGCAGTGGCATGCTCACAATTAAAACTTTCACCCCACGTTTAGTGGCGCTGCGTAAGAGTTCTTTCAGGCACTCCTTCTGATTGTTGTAGAGCCGCATTTTCACTTTCATGCTTGTATCTTTGGCTTTTTCAGTGAGTGTGCTTTTTAACTTTGCTACACCCGGGGCAAAGGCATTCTGGGGAGTAGCAAAAGTTGCGGTACTGGGGGCCGGTTCTTCTTTCTCAGGACTCAGGCGACTCTGCAATGAATTCGTCAGTTGTTGTTGAAAGTGGGTGGAGCCACGCTTCATTGGCGTCACTTGTGTCAACGCGCCGTCGAACCAATCTAAATCATCAGCTGAATAAAGCTTTCCATTGCGGAAATAATCTGATGGTTGCGACAGCAATTTATAAACCGGCGTCGATTTTGCCGATTGAAACCAGTTGGTGAAAAATTCGCGCGGTGTGATTGTACAAATAAGGAGCTTTGGTGGTTTTTTTTCCAGTAAGCGATCGAAAAGCAACACCATGTCAGAAATGTAGACGCCGTCAATGCCCATGTTGTATCCGACTAAATCTATGCCTGCGCCTTTAGCCTCTTTCTCAAAGAATTTTGTTTTGTGGTAATTGGAATAGAAAATATTTTTGTCGAGAGTATGGTCGGCGCACCACATGGGTGAGCGAATCATGGACGAGCCGAAAAAAACCACGTCAGGCGGGGCAACCAGGCGTGAAAAACCGCTTGTGGCCGTATGCGCTTCTTCAATCCAGACATCATTTGCTTCAGGTTCGTTGTGATAAACGTATGTGAGCAGGAAATTGCAGAGGTAGAACAGTCCGAAGGCCACTACAAAACTGCTCAGTGCAAATTTGATGCCTCGCTTCAAGCCTGCATTCTTCTGTGGAGTACTGGTTAGCATAACTCTTAGAAAGATACAGCCTTTTGCTTACGGAAGCCAGAGCTGGATGCCACAATGGTGGTTGCCAATGGTTAAAATAGGGTGTGCTTTAGAATGAGAGCGTGTTGGTATTGATATTTGAAACTAGAGCGTATACGTTTTGCTTAAAGTCACACAAAACGTATACGCTGTAGTTTTCAAAAGTTATCCAGCTCACAGTTAATAATGCCCGGATAAGGGAGACAAAGTGCATATTGCCAGAACCGTAGTTGCCATAGCTTTTGCAGCCGCTATGTCTGTCGGCCCTGTCATGGCGGGCGATAGAAATGGTGAGCTTTTTCATGCCTGCTTTAGTCAGATTTTGCCCTCATATTTGGACCGCAGCCCTCATGTCGAATTTATCAGGCAAAAACTTCAGCTTTCAAGGGCTGAAGATTCGGTTTTTCGCGCCTGGATCACTCATATTGCATCAGACGGTGAGACGAATGGCAGCGCAATGCAATTGTCGTTTCCTCCACAAATACAGGCTCGCGTCAGCTTAGCCGAACGTATTGCTCTCTGCATGATGATGCGACATGGTGTTGCGATTTTACTTGAGAATCTAAATACTTATTTGCGCACCTGCAACATCAATGATCGAGAAAAAGCCAAGCAAGTTTTGATTGATTGTGTTGGTGCTAGCGCGCTAGTTCGTGTTGATGAAGAAGTAGTCAAAAACTTTGATCAACGCAAGTTTGTCGACATTGCAACAGCCGAAACGAAAGTCGATTTATTGAATTTGGCAGGCTATTCTGATCTGTGCGATTTGATTCTAGAGCGCTGTCCAGATGCAGCACTGCTGCTCTTACCTAGACGCCCTTTGGATACAACTAGCTTTCGAATATGGCGGCAAAATCGTTGGACGGCTGTTAATGATCTGCTGGCCCACGTAGTGCAGACATATGTAACCACAAAGGATGCTTCGGCCCGCATGAATGCACGGGCAGAACTCTTAAATTTGGTTGGCGGCGATGCCGTCACTCAATTTGATTACTCAAGAATGCTGGAATTAAGACGACAAGGTTCTAAAAATTAGGGGTACAGGCCGCCTCAGCACTGGCCTACGTGCTATTTTTGCGTCCGAACAATAAAGCAATCACGGCCACCGACAATGCTGCAGACACGGCCGACAGAGCATAGACAGCTTTACGTTCTTGACTCAAAACTTTTTTCTGCTCCACTACTTTCGCAAAGGCTACTCTGTCGCTGGCGCGACGCATAGGTACCGCGCTTGGATCTGCTACTAACCGTGGAATGACATTGGTGGCGCCGCAACTCTCGCATCGCAACAATTGTTTGGTTGACTCAAATGACAGAGCCCACAAGCGAGTTTTTTGTTCTTCAATTGACTTGTGGCCGTCCGGCTCAGTTGGCAATTCTTCGGTCATAACCAGCCTCTCAAATTATTTTGCACTGCCCGCTTCTTCAATGATAGCGGCTGTCTGTGCATCTTGCTTAAGCCGTGCAGCTAACACTTCAAAGAAGTGTTGCCCACCTCGACCATTTAAATGCACAGAATCGGTGAAATATTTTTTTGGAAATAAAGACGGGTCATTGAGATTCAAAAACAAAGCCTGATGTTTATGTACTACGGTGCTGACCTGTTCTAAATAGCTTTGATAAAATCCCGCCGGCATAAGTGCTACGTTATCTACGGTCAAAGGCATATTAACGATCACCACGCGCGTGCCGTCTTTCTCAGCCGCCTCCAGCAAACGTTCTAAAAATCCCAATTGGCTGTTGAATTGTTGAAGATTCAATTTGCGATATCTAAACTTGTATTCCTCTAAATTTGGTTTGTATGGTTCGGCTATTACCGGAGGCGGTGTAACAAAAAGTGAGGTGGGTCCGAAATCTTCAGGTAATTCTAAAAACGCTTGTTTACGTACGTGCAGAGGAGATCTGACTTGATCCAGTTCCTGGTAGCCGAGTAACTTGCGAAATAACTCTTTGGCCCAGCGGTGTTGTATATAAAGAAAATCAGGACGATGTTTGTATGTAAAACTTACTTTGCTCAGGCCTTTTTCGCTTTGTTCCAACGGTGAGCTGGCTGATTCTTTGTCAATTGTGCTGAGGTCACCGAGCCGGTCCATATATTTGAAAATCTCAGTGCTTGATGCGGACGGCAGGGCGCTATCCATAAAATCTCGAGGGGCGATACCGTAAATTATTACTTTTGGCTTGCGGTCGTCTTTTAGTAATGTGTGGGCAATAACATAAGCATCTGACACCATTTCGCCGCCAAGGGCAAAAGCGAAAGTCTTATATGAATGATCAAATTTTTCTTTCAAAAGGTCTTCCAGCAATTGGCTGTGATGATGGAAAGCTACATTCTGCGGCAAATTCAAATGAGCAGCGTCACCGCCGTGAAGAGGAGCCATCATCAACGATGAACCGAGGAGCACTATATCTGGTGCGCTCGTTAGTTGCTTGAAGTCTCGAACATTCCACCACACCCAGCTGCGATTGGCGGCCTTGAGTGGGCTAAATGACAAAATTTGCGGCGCATATTGAACCAATGCGCTACCAGCTATATCTATTGTCAGCAACAATAAAGTAGCGCATATGGCGTAACTGCTCAGCAGCAACTTTATTTTGTTGGGAGTTTTATCTGCAGGCATCAGAATTGAAAATAGATGAAGCGGGGAGACTTATCGGGCGAGAAAACAATGACCAGCATCATCATGGCACAGCACCAGATCACTTTTGTAATTTTGGGTGTGCGTTCAACTATATTGGTCGTATTGAGCCAGCCCATAACCACGTGCGCCACAGCCAGAAGCGGCAACAACAAGAAAACCGCTGGATAGATCAAGGGAAAATTAATAGTAGGCAGCACCATGGCCAGTGTCTTAACCGGGCCGGGGCTCTGGCCCAGGGCCAACTCGGCAGCCGGAGCAAAGCTGAGCATTTTGCCAATCATGGTCAAAGCCAGCGCATTTGTCTCAGCGCGGAAAAAGACCCAACCGATGCAGACTACGTGGAAAGTCAAAATCACTGAAGCAACTTTTCCGGCTTTTGAATCGATCGCGTTTTTCAGCCAGCTGATACTTTCCTTGAAGTTTTGAAATTCTTTGTGTGCCACTAGAAGCACGCCTTGATACAGCCCCCAGATCAAATAGTGCATGGCGGCCCCGTGCCACAAGCCGCCGAGAGTCATTGTAATAATCAAATTGCGGTAGTTAAGCCATTTGCTCAATCTTGAGCCACCCAGCGGAATGAATAAATAGTCTCGTAGCCAGGTGGAAAGCGAAATATGCCAGCGACGCCAGAAGTCTGAAATGTTGCAAGCTAGATATGGCAAGTTGAAGTTAATCGGCACTTTGTAGCCGAATAAGTTTGCTGACCCCCGGGCAATATCGGTATAGCCGGAGAAATCAAAATAAATTTGAAAAGCAAAAGCGTAGGCGAAAATCCACAGGTCGAGACCCGAAAATAGCTGAGGTTGCGAAAATCCACCCTGAACAAAGAAGCTGAGATTGTCTGCAATCAATACTTTTTTAAAAAGACCCAGCAAAATTAGTGAGATGGCACTGTCGAATTTTGCTACTGAAAGTTGTGCTGGAGCAAGAAATTGCGGAATGAAATCTTGAAAGCGTTTGATTGGTCCGGCGATTTGTGTGGGAAAAAACGAGGCGAAAAGTGCAAAAGCAGAAAGTGATTTGATTGGCTCACTGCCTCGATAAACATCAACTACATAATGAATAAATTCGAATACGAAAAAAGAAATACCCAGAGGCAAAATAATTTCAAATGGCAGTGCCAGTGGTGGCAAACCAGCTGGTTTCAAGCATTGACTGATTGTTTCGGTAAGAAAATAGGCATACTTAAAATAAGCCAGTGTGCCGAGATTAAGCACTATGGCTAGTGTCAGCCAATGCTTTTTGCGTTTTTCTGATTTGTGTATGGCAAAACCGAGGTAGTAATTTACCAGGGTGAGGCCAATAATCAGCACAATGAATACCGGGCGCCAGCTCATATAAAAAACATAGCTGGCGATAAGCAAAATCCAGACTCGCCACTTTTGCGGGCAAAGCCAGAATAGTGCAAATACTATTGGTAAAAAGAGAGCGTATTTAAAAGAATTGAACAGCATGGGAAGCCGAAACGCTCGATTACAACTGAATGCCTACTTATTGCGCCCATGTCAATGATAGCGGGGCTCAAGAGGCTTCACCTTAAGCCTGCCACATGTGCCAGTTTGCTTTTCGTTAGACTTTAGTGGCAGCGGCACTGTTACACGCAGAGAGACCTGCTTTTGGCAGGTCTCTCTGTTTTAGCGATATTGGCGTTCTTTTTCTAGGCCGAGAGTAGTGGACTCAAATTGACCTCATGCCACTTATGGCTGATCGCCTCACGCACATGCTCTAAACAGTGGGGATTTTTTTGGGGATTTTTGGGTTGAGATCTGCTGATCAAGACACCATTGATTTGAACAGTCGGCTCTCCTTCAACGTTTGCAGAGTTTTCCACCAGGTGCACGGGGAGCGGTAATCTTTCCTCGGCAATGATGTACTCCAGGTTATTGAGCGCTTTTTTGTAGTTGCTGCAACCAGGTGAGTACAACAGTTCAATTCGCATAAGGACCGCCCTCCAAAATTATTGTGTCTGCAAAGTGGTGCCGCCCAGAGCTTTTGCCCAAGGTCAGTCAGGCCTCGCATACTACGAAGACCTTTTCTTTTGTGTTTACTGTTACCGTGGGATTCGTCTATGGGGGGGTTCCGGTAAAAGTTGCTTCACTCTTTGGTGAGCAAAAACAACCAGCCGCACCACTTGGGTGCTGCTCATTTATTAGGGAAATATGAAGACTCCTCGTTCATGAAGTATAAGCGTGTAACGCTAAATTACAAAGTTAATAGTGCTGTTTTTCGAATAATATCCGCTTAATGCTTTTTCCATATCCCGGAGGATCATCTTGAAGCCCGCTCCCGATATTGTTTTTGTTACTTATGATGATCTCAAGCAGGGAGATCCAGACGACGGATTGGCGCTCGATATTTTGTCTGCGCGCGGTTTCAATTGCTCTTTTGCTGACTGGCGTGATCAAAGTTTTCCCTTTACTCAAAGTCGGCTTGTTATCTTGAGATCTACCTGGAACTACCATTTGTATCAAGAAGAATTTGTGCAGTGGGCGAAGAACGTTGCTGCCCATACGATTTTGAAAAACTCACCAGAGCTCGTTGATTGGAATCACGACAAGCGCTATTTGCGCCAGCTTTCTGAGAGCGGCTTAAGAATTGCTCCTACCTTCTATATTGAAAAAAACAGCGCACCTGTCAAATCGTTCGAAGAAATACTTGCGGTGCTTTATGGGCCTGCTGAGCCAATTTCACCACGTATTGTCGTCAAGCCTTCTGTGGGTCTGTCAACATTCGGTGTGAAAAAATTCGACCTTGCTGAGAGTGGTGGACAGCAAGCTGCCCGAGAACATATCAACCAGTTAGGTGACAACTATTGTGTAATGGTGCAGCCTTTTTTAGATGAGGTCGAAGGTTACGGCGAGCGCGCTCTCGTTTTTATAGATGGTAAGTTCAGCCATGCCATTAGAAAAAGTGCTTTTCAACATCTGGCCGTGGCTGGCGAAGCTGGAGAAGCGAGAGTACAAGCCACTGAGAGTGAAATTGAATTTGGTCGCCGAGTTTTGACCTTTCTACCCGAAACTCCCTTATATGCTCGCGTTGATATGGTGCCCGATAGATACGGCCGGCAATTGTTGCTTGAGCTTGAGCTGATTGAGCCTTCGCTATTTCTCCAGGTTGAGCCCGGCGCCGCTGAGAAATTTGCTGATGCGGTGCAAGCCTGTCTGTCTGTTAATTAGCCTGTCACTTCTATAAAAGCCCTCTCAGAATAAAGTTGTAAATAGCTGGTAACCTTCCTGTTGGCAATTGCTGTCGAGGATCCGGTGGCTTCAGTTTCAACAGTGTCCATAAGTGAACCAGTAAAAAACCAGTCAGCGAAAGTTAGTGCTTTCGTACTGGCGCTGATGGTGTTTGCTTTAGTTAACGGCGGTCTGGTGGCTGCTCAGCCCCTTGCTCCAATCGATGCTGCTCGCATGCCAGCCAGGCCCAGTTGGGAAAGTCACCGCACTCGTGATTTCCAAAATGCTACCGAGGCACCAGATGTGGTGCTGTTTGGATCTTCGCTGATGATGATCCCTACCGCCTGCTGCGACGCTGATTTTCTTAAGGTTACGATTGACCCGGTTGTGCATCCTTATTCCAAATATTTGCAAGCTAAAATTGCTGAGAAGTGCGGCAAGCAACTCCAGTGTTTTAATTTCGCCTTGCCCGGCGGCATGATTTCTGATCACTATATGGTAGTCAGCTCGCTGTTTTCGCAAGAACGCAAACCTAAGCTGGTTGTCTTTGGTTTGTCTTTACGTGACTTTATTGATTCCGGTGTAGAGTGCGCGGCCGCTACGCCTGCCTATCATTATTTCTCACGCTACAAAAGTGATAAAGAAATCGAGTCTATGTTGCCGCTTTCGATGCCCAGTTTGTTCAACCGTGGTGAATATCTGGTGGACAAATATATTTACCTGTACGGCAAACGATTGCAGATGCAGGTGCTCACACGAGAAGCCTTAGAGACTAAAACTGCGCTTCTGCTGGCTGGCATTCCCAGCAAAGTCTTGAGCGATGATACGAGCACCGCTGCTAGTGCCAATCCTGATGCCGCTTTAGCGGGCGGAGAAGTACTCAAAGGTATGGTGGCCCTGCAGCCTGGTGCTTTTTATCCGTGGCAAGACAACAGTCGCGAATACAAAAAACGATTCAAGAGCAAAAATGACGCGCTCTTTAAAATTCAGCAAGAATATATGACTAAAACTTTGAGTCAGTTGCAAGCGCAAGGGGTAGAAGTTTTGCTGGTTAATATGCCCCTGACAGAAGCGAACATGAAGCTCATGCCTCCAGGCTCTTATGAGAAATATTTGAACGTCCTCAGTCTAGATGCACAGAAGTATGGCTGCTCTTTACTTGATCTCAATGACCAGAAAACATATCAAAAGACATTCAGTGCCACCAATTTTAAAGATCCCGTGCATATGAACGGCTCCGGCGGTAAAGTGTTAATTGACCAAATCGCTGCCAAGCTTGATTCAGCACCGGCGGCAAGGGTGCTGCAACCGTCTTCAGTTCTGGCTGCCGTTTCTGCCAATAAGCAGATTGCCGCCAGCCAGAATCAAAGCAACCAGTAATTTTTGCAATTGCATTTATGGTGAAATGCGGTTGATGTCGCGCGGAAACAGTGCAGTTTGTTTTACCGATGGCAGACCGAGCAGTTGTTTCGCCAGTCGCTCCAAACCGATGGCCAGCCCGCCGTGAGGCGGCATGCCATGTTTGAAACAGAGCAGATAATCGCCAAATTCTTCAGGGTCTAGACCGCGACTGGCGATTGATTCTTTCAACGCTTCATACTGGTGAATGCGCTGTCCGCCGGTAGTGATCTCGAGACCACGGAAGAGCAAGTCGAAACTTTTTGATCCGGCTTTGCCGTTTTCATGTGGCGCCCCTGGCATGGCATAAAATGGCCTGATGGCGTGCGGATAGTCTGTGACGTAGACAAGATCGCTACCTTCTTTTTTTTCAAAGTGATTGCAGAGTAGTCTTTCGCCTTCGCCGTCAAGGTCGGCAGATTCACTCACCCAGCCATATTGGCTCGATAAAAGTTGCTGTGCTTCGCTTAAGCGAATTTGGGGAATGGTGGCACCAATTGTCGGCAATTTTGCTTCGTACATAGCCAGCTCGCGGGTGCAGTATTCTTGCAAATGTTCCATGATTGCTCTCAATAAGCCAACTTGCATGGCGATTACATCTTGTTCGCTTTCGATAAAGCCCATTTCAAAGTCGAGGCTGATGTATTCGTTCAGATGCCTTGTGGTGTCATGCTCTTCAGCGCGGTATACAGGGCCGACCTCATAAACACGCTCAAAAGCACCAACCATAATTTGTTTGTAGAACTGCGGGCTTTGGGCTAAATATGCGGTTCTGCCGAAATAGTCGATTTTAAACAGCTGAGCGCCACCCTCGGTGCCGGTGGCGACGATTTTGGGTGAATGAATTTCGACAAAATTCTGGCTGTTCAAATATTGACGATAGGCTTTGAGAATTTCAGCTTCAATTTTAAAAATGGCCCGCACTTTTTCATTGCGCAGAGTGAGCGGGCGGTAGTCGAGCAAAGTTGAAACACCTAAATTGTCGATTTTACTGTCTTTGCCAATTTCCACTGGTGGTGCGTCGGTGACGGCGCTCAGGGGCGTCACCTCTGTAAGCAAAAGTTCGGCGCCTTGTTGTTGTATTCCGTTCTTTTGCGGTGGCGATTTCAGTGTGCCCATAAATATGCAAGGTGTTTCGCTGGCCAGTGTTCGCAGCCGTGTTTGCAAATCAGCATTTTCTACCACTACCTGTATCGCTCCAGTACCGTCACGCACTACCAAAAACATGATTTGTCCAAGGTCGCGCATTGATTGCAAATGGCCTTGAATGCGCACCGGTTTTTCTAGAAACAGTGAGGCCTGGGCCAGTTGGATAGTCGTAGACATAAAATTTCTCCCAAAACGAAAAGACCGCAACCTCCGGGGTTGCGGTCTAAGACTTGTTTACGTTGTGTTTTTTAACTACGTGACAGTCTGAGTGCAACCCTTAAAAGGAGGCAATCATTATTGTCATTATTATTGTTGGCGCTGTAGTTAAACATAGCTCTTTGCCGCGGTTTTCAATTCGTCAGACTTTTATGCTAATCACAAACGTGCAAGCAGTCAATAGAAAGTAAATATTTGATTCGATAGCACTTTGCCACTATTGAGCGGGAGCAATAGTTTCTTTTTCTTCTAAGACAATTTCTTTATCGCCTGAAACCATTACTTTCTTCGCCGGTTCAATGGCGCTTAAATCAGTATTCGTTTCGATTACTTGAGTGTTTGACTTGGCCAGGTGATCTGAAATTTTGTCTGAATTCAAAATGTCTGTGATCATCCAATCAAAAATATCTTTTTGACCATCAGCCGGATTAAGCTCATCTCTAAACTGAGTATTGACTTTGTTGATAATCGGATTCATTGGTCTGACGCCATCGATAAAAGTCAGGTGGTCTACATTGCGGAATACTCTAGCCAGACCAACATCTGTTTTGTTTCTGATTCTTTCGAAGTCTGTTTCACGGGCGACAAACTGGGCGCGCTCCACCCCTGGTGGCAAGAAAATAGCGCTGGTAACAGGGGTAATGCCGTCGTTAAGACCGTAAACAAATGGCGAGCCCGCTTGTTTAGCAATTTTTTTCGAGACTTGCATATTGGTCATGTCTCGATTGATAAATTCTAAAACCGGATGCTCTCTGCCAAAGTGAGCAGGAAAAGAATTGTTCAAAAGGAAGGCAGGGTAAGATGCGGTTGTTTCAAGGTAACGTTTGAAACCTGGTACAAGATATGGACTGGCAATATAACCGCCATAAGTAATCAATTTTTTGCGATCGACTGGAGCACTATTAACTTTGCTCAAGCGCAAATTAATGGTATCGCCCACAGTGAGTATGCCTTTGGGTCCGAAAGGTAATTTAGATTTAAATGGTCCGGCTTCCGGAATAGCTTCGTCAAAGTTGTCCCAGGCCAGGTCCTCGCGCAGCATGGAGTTTCTATTGAAATAAAGATGGTAAGCAAGATTGTGATCTATACGTGTCCAGGGCCAGGCGAGGCGTTTGTAGACCGTGTAATTCATCCAGTCTTTGCAAAACAGCGGCGAGCCGTGAAATGGAGTTCCCATAGTAAACAAAAGGCCGACTTTGGCCTCAATTGTGGGGTCTGTCAGAGCTTCATAAGCTATGTTGCCGCCCATACTTAATGCCATCATCGAGAGTGGTCGTTGTTTGGCCGCACTGTAAAGCGAGGTTAGGGCATCTTTAAATTTAGGTAGAACAACATCAAATCTATCGAGGCTGGAATAGCGAATTAGATAAATTTTGTACCGGGTATTAAATTCTTCATTTTTTACCAGTTTCTCGGCAACTTTCTGCCAGCGGAAGTAAGGGTAATATTCACCCCTTAAACCGTGAACCAGTAAGAACGGGCGGCGCTGAGCGAGCGGTTTCTGGTCATATTCGTAAATCTTGACATCGGTTGGTCTTTTCCGCTGCCTGGTGCCGGCAGGTACGTTGGCAAAGCGATCTGAAACTGAACCGTAGAGAACATTAGATTGTCGAGCCACGTCGGCCGGGGTAGCCAAGCGGGCGGGGTTGGCCAGGGCTTGAGAGCTGGCGCTGCTTATCAATACAGCCAATCCGAGAGCTAAAAGTCTGGCTGCCGCCTTGGGCGGAACGAAGCCAGTTTCAGAGTTTGACCGACTACGTGAGAGCCAACTTTGATGGTACATTATTATCTGAAATGACAGGGAAATAGAGGTCGCGCCTTTTTTGAGCAATGCTAGGCGATTTCATTCTATCAGAATAATTGCGCTACCTCTGGCTTTCAGCCCAATTGGTTGGTCCCAAACCGCACGGATGTACTCCTTTTGAATGGAAACAGTAATTCCTCTAAGACAAGACCAATTCGCATCGGTATGTTTTTCTCCGATACTGGCGGCGGACATCGCAGTGCTACCGAAGCCATCCAGGCAGCCATCCTTTTAGTTGCAGCCGAGCGCTATCCTCATAGACCGGTAGAAATCACTATAGATAGCGTGGTTGAAAATACCCACCCGCTAAATAGACGTTTCGTGCAGCTCTACAATTACCTTTTGCGCCATCAGCAATCGGCAATGAAGTATTACTACTGGTTTATCGAAACTTTTAAACCTAATGACTCTGAGCTTGGCTGGAAGATTGCCAAACCATATGTAGAGAAGACATTACGTAGCATGCGTGCTGATTTGATCGTCTCAGTCCATCCAATGTCGAATCAATATATCGCTCGTGCCCTTAAAGAAACGGGCATGAAGGCGCACACAAAGCTTGTCACTGTGGTCACTGATCCCAATGGCGATTTCTGGAGTGGTTGGGCTTGCCAGGCTGCTGATTTGACAATCGCTCCGAATGACCTCGCTCACGGTCGGTTGGTTGAACTGGGTGTGGAGCCTTCTAAAATTGCCACCATGGGAATGCCTGTTCATCCGGCTTTTGTCAGCGCTCCTAATTGCAGTGCTGAGGAATTTTGCCAGTCACTGGGCCTCAGCCCTGACTTACCTACCATCTGTATCAATTCCGGTTGGGCTGGCGGTGGCAACATGCTTGCTATTTATCGCGCGCTTAAAAATGTCAAACGCAAAATTCAGGTAGTTTTCCTTTGCGGCCACAATCTCAAGTTGTACGAAGCAATTAAACAAGAAGTGGGACGCTCGTTGATACCAACAGCGGTGCTGCCCTTCCATGACAGTATGTCTGATTTAATGGCTGCCTGCGATCTTATGGTCACCAAAGCTGGTGGCTTAACTTCGTTCGAGTCTGTCGCCCGTCGCTTGCCTATGGCACTCGATATGATTACAACTCCGATGCCGCAAGAGTTAGGGACAGCTAGAATGTTGGTGGAACAGGGTCTGGCCACCGCCATTCAAAAACCTGAGCACATAATTGCCGTAGCTGAGAACATTGTTTGCCGTCGCGATATTGATGCCAAGCCTTTACCGGTTAAGCACCAGCTCGATCAAGTAGACGCTATTTTTAAAATCGCCCATACTCTGGTTGATATGGCATGTGGCGACAATCAATTAACAGATATGCCGATAACAGATTCGCTGACCGCAGGTTCGCAGACCACAAGTTCGCAAACAATAGCCATGCAGGCTACGCCATTGCATTCGGTTCATGCAAGCAGACCCCAGCCTTCTGTAGGGTACTAGTTTTCAGTTGTTATTGTCGATTCAAAAATTTGAACCTGCCAGTGCTGGAAACGATCAGTTGTCTGACCTGATTTTTTTGCATGGCACAGGATCGGCCGGAGAAATGTGGAAACATCAGGTCGCATTTTTTACCGCTCTTGGTTATCGCTGTTATGTAATTGATCTGCGCGGCCATGGTATGACGGCAGATCCTGGTGAACATACAGACCTGGCTGTACACCTGAGTGATGTGGTGGAAACTTTAGAAGCTTCCGATATCAAATTTCCGGCGGCCTTCGTCGGACATTCTTTAGGGGCAATGATCAGTGTCACCCTGGCCCAAAGTCGGCCGGAGATGTTCAAGACAATACTGGCAGCCGGTCTGCCCGGTCGTGTGCTTAAGCCAGTTACTTATGTCTTCAAATTATTCATGGAACATTCGTACGATCATGTCAAAAAATCGAATATGCACAAGAATTGGAACTGGCGCAATCGCACTTTAATGGAAACCAACAAGCATTCTCTGGAACAAATAGTGCTTAACTTCGGCGACCTTGATTTCGTGTCGCAAGTGCCCCAGCTGAATTGTACTTTGCACATTGCTGCCGGCCGTTTTGATCCTGTGGCGCCGTGCCACTATGCCGTGCAAATTCATAAAAAAATTCCCAATTCCACCCTCAAGGTTTTTGAATTAGGTGGTCACAATTTTATGGACAATTTTAGAGATTCATTCAATCAGTGGATTTTATCTGGCCTTAAATAGTTAAGGCATATGCAAAGTTTTTTTCAGCCAGCTGAAAAGCTTTTGGCTTTTTTCCATCAATGAATCGGTCACCGGTTCTTTATTGAAGTCTTTCAGTGCGGCTGGCTCGGTGCTATTTAAAGTCGGCCCCTTGCGTGCGTCGGCAGCAGCAGCAGCGGATGGACCTTTATCGAATTCATTGTCTTCCAGAATAGCCTTGCGCGTAAAACTATTGTCGGCATGTTCATCGTTTTCGTTGTCATCCATCAGCTCGCCGAGCGTACCGTTGTCATTGCTATCAGTCGACTGCCTGGAGGCTTTAGCCGGCAGCTCCACCGCTTTGTCGCCAAATAATTCTTTGTCTCTTCGTGCTTTATCTTCTCTTTGTTCGCGCGCTGATGTCGGTGCTTCATTGTCATTCAAATCAATCAATGCGGAAGGATCGCCGCCAACAAGCTTTCCTAGGGTCGAAAGTTTGTACAACAAATCTGCTGGAATGAGCATGTCTGGACGCCTGGCTTTAACCAGTTCGTGGGTATCTTGAGGGGCCGAAATAATACGGCGAATGCGCCTGCCATCGGCCAGAAAAATAACAGCTTCGCCTGTTTCTTCTGAAAACATGAAAGCTTCGCCGGCCTTCAAGCTGCCTGTGCCATTGACGCTCAAATATTTCAGGCGCTTGGCCCAATCATCATTTTCAAGTACGACTCTAGGTGCGACTTTTGCGGTGGTTACTTTCGCCTCGCTTTTTAGCTCGGTTTTACCGCTGTCTTTTGTACTGTCTTTTGTATTTTCTTTGCTGCTGTCGGCTGAGAATATTAAAGTAGCCTTGCCTGATGGGCGCACCGCTATCGGTGCCCGTTCAGCGGCTGTGACTATCGGTTTATCTGCCAGGCCGAGTGAGCGAGTTAATTCTTGAGCGGCTCCGCCTGTGTTACCGGCTTCAAGGCGCACTGTGGCCAAAAGAATGCGGGCCTCACGAAAGCTGGGATCTACTGCCAGTGCCTGACAAAGACTTGACTCTGCCAGCTTGGGATAACCTTTGCTGCGGAAAATTAGTGCCTGTTCGTAAAAGGCTCTGATACACCGTGGGTTTTCTTTGATTGCTTGTAAAAATTCAATTAGAGCGCGATTAACGTCGCCACTCTTTTTATACACCAGGCCTTGATCGAAATGCTTTGATAATGTGATTGATGACGTGGTCGGCTTTAGCCCGGGCACTACAGCTGGTGCCGGTGTTGACACCGGAGTTGACATTGATGAGAGGTAAACAGGCCGAGTTTTGCTCTCTGCCTCAGAGGGGCAGATTGAAGTTGGTGACAGCAGAATGGTTAGTGCCAGACTAAGCTTCAGTGAATCAGCTTTCAATCTCTTGATTTGCCTTAAGCAGGAGCCCGTCTATAGTACACCACTTCCTTGCAACTCAATGAGCGTTTGTCATGCTCGACAGGGGAGTTGTTAGCGATTTTTAATTGCCTTTGATGAACACGCGCTCCAGATTGCGCATTTTAGTTTTCCAGGTCGGCTCTTTTTGCGATTTAAGAATTTGCACCAGCACTGTTTTCATTCCTGCTCGATAGCCACCCCATATATCGGTCAGAGGGCGATCGCCAATGACAGCCACCTGGTGAGCGTCTAATTGAAAATCGGCCATCAGCTTGTGAAAGGTTTTTCGGCTTGGTTTGGCCGCCCGGCCAACCACCGGGATGGTGAGAATGTTGCGAATCTGATCTAAATAAACCTCATTTTTATTATTACTGGCAATTGCCACGCTAAAGCGCTGGCAAGCCCGCTCAAGCCAGGCGCTGGCTTCGGGGGTGAGCTTAGCTGAATGGGGCTCAACCAGGGTGCTGTCGAGATCTAATATCAATCCTTTGATGCCCGCCTGCGCCAGCATTTCAATGTCTATATCTGTAATATCACCCTCAATCAGGTAATCTGGTTTCAGGAACACTTTGTTTTCTCTGGCGACGGGTACTTAAATAACTAGTCTAAAATACCAGGCTTTGCCACATGGCTTTGCAAAAGCTTCTTAGACATGGCCCTGAGCGCTAAAATGGCAAATAGTGAGTTTACGCGTGAAAGCCTTGCACCGCACAAAATTTTCCAAAACCAATAAAGCTGAACCGGCGACCCAATCTGACGCTGAACTTTCTCCGCTGGCCCCTTTGCCGGTAGACCATGTTGCCATTATTATGGACGGCAACAGGCGCTGGGCCGACAAACGCCACTTCCCCCGCTTGAAAGGCCATCAAGAAGGCGTTAAAAGCCTAAAGCGCCTGGTTAAGCACGTAGGAGCCATTGGCCTCAAGTATCTAACGGTTTATGCTTTTTCGTCCGAGAACTGGCAGCGCAGCTCAGACGAAGTCAATTATCTTTTCGACCTTTTTGGCAGGGCCCTGACAGAAGAATTTGACGAGCTTTCAAGAAATGGCGTCAGGCTGCGCTTCATTGGACAGTTAGACAAAGTACCTGCCAATTTACGCCGTTCCATGTTTGAGACCATGGAAAAAACTAAAAACAACACCGGCCTAAATTTGCAGGTGGCGGTTAATTATGGTGCTCGGGTGGAAATAACCGACGCCTTGCGCTCAATTGCACTGTTAGTGCAAAAAGGCCAATTGAAACCGGAAGAAATTACCGAAGAGCTTGTGGCCAGCCATCTTTATACAAGTGGCATTCCTGATCCTGGTCTTTTGATTCGCACCGGTGGCGACATGCGCTTGAGCAATTATCTGTTGTGGCAAGCGGCTTACACCGAAATTTTCGTTTCGCCTGTGCTCTGGCCCGAATTTTTACCAGAAGACTTTGATCAAGCGCTGCGTGATTTTGGCGGTCGCAGCAGACGTTGGGGCGGCGACTAACTAATTATTGCTGCGCCTAAGCTGTGGCTAATACTGAGGCTGTTGCTGATATTGCGGTTGTGGCTGATATGGGGGCTGTTGAGGCTGATATTGCGGTTGTGGCTGATATGGGGGCTGTTGCGGATAACCTTGAGGCTGATACTGAGGCTGTTGCTGATATTGCGGCTGGGGCTGATATTGCGGCTGTTGCGGCGGCGCATAGTATGGAGCCACCGCTGCAGCTGCCGTTATTTGCATAGACTCGTCGAGCTGCACAGGCAGCTGCGTTCCAGCTTTAAATACTACTTCAGACCCTTTGCGCACCCCGGCGCCAACCAGGCCAACACCGGCACCAATGGCGGTGCCAAAGACGGCACCCATCCCGGTGGCACGACCGACCTGCCCGTTCGATGTGGCGCCGACAATGGCTCCCAGTCCAGTGCCCAGTGCGGCTCCGCCACCGGCGCCAATACCAGTTGTGAGCAGGCCTTTGCCCACTCTGCCGGCAGTGCTACCGCCGGTGAGGCGCACTTCATTACCATCTACCGATGCTGAAAGAGGAAAGCGCCTGCCGTCAGGCGTTTGAATCGTGGTGAAGCGAATGTCAATTTTTCCGTTGGCGCCAAAGCGAAAGCGTTTTGCTGAGACCACGTTGCTTACCTGGCCAATTAAGGTGCTGCCTGCAGGCACTACTTCTACACCACCTGAATAAATCGGCGATGGCAAAGTAGCCTCAACTGATTCGCCAGGCACAGTTGAGCCTGAATCCATCGTATTTTTCAAAGAAGCCTGAAATTTAGTGCCGGCGCCCACAGTCATGACTCGCCCGGAGAGCGGCTGCTGATAACCACCAGCCTGGCCATATTGAGGTGGATAGCCAGCCGGTGGTTGAGCATAAGCTTGTTGTGGCGGTTGTTGATATGGTTGCTGCGGTGGTGTGGCGCCAAAAGTTTCGGGTTGGCCTTCATGCTGAACGCCGCCCTGCCAGCCACCTTGAGTTGGCGGGGTGGGCTGATAATTTTGCCGGGGCGCTTGTGCTGGTTGATATTGCGTGGGTGGTGCCTGATATTGAGGAGGCTGAGCTTGAGGTTGAGCCATAATCGGAGTTTCAGCCTGGAATTGAGGCTGTTTTGGTTTGGGATTGGCCAGAGCCAAATTGACGGCTTGCCGTTTTTTGTAGTCACTAAGTTTGCTTAAGAGCGCCGCGGTGTCGCCACGTGAAGCGATGGCGCTGGCATCAATAGTAGTATCACCAGTTTTATCAACGAGAATGCCGGCCAGCTCTGCCTGGGCAATTCCGGCCGCCGCCCAGTCTGGAACTTTGCTTTTATCTGTGAACTTTGCCAGAGTTTTGGCAGTGGTGCCATCATCAGGAACGCTTGTGCCAAGAGTGCGCGAAATGATTGAAATCATCTCACCTCGCTGCATAAATTGCTTTGGCCTGAAGCCGTCGGCATAACCGGCAATGTAATTATTTCGCACAATAATTTCTACCGGTTTGTAAAACCAGTCGCTCGGATTAACGTCAGCAAAAGTTTGTTTCTCAGGTACAGCCTGGTTTTCGATGCCTAGAACTTTTACCAACCAACTGGCTAATTGCGCGCGTGTTACCGGATCAGCAGCACGGAATTTGCCGTCTGCTTCTGCGCTGATCACACCTTGATCAGACAGGGAGTTGATGTATTTTTCGGTCCAGTTGCCGGTCAGATCAATAAAGCGCGCAGCGTCGGCAGCTTGAGGAATGGCATAGTAAGCAAAGGCAGATAGAGCGATAGAAGAAGCCATCGCCACTGCAAATGTTTTCAATTTGATCAGTGTTCTAGTCGGCACGGAGCACCTGAAAAGTTTAGCTCAGCATCCCTTCCAATGATCTACCCTGTTCTTCCACTGATCTAATCAATCCTTCCAGATTGATGCGTTGACCTTTAGCCGTCAGTACTACGAGAAAATGGCCAGCAGCCTCATAAAAGTGCAAAATGCCTTGATCTGTGAGCAGAGTCATTTGAATTAAATTGCCTCTGTTCATTCGTTGAATGGAGACGTCATTATTGGAAAACAATGTGGCTGAAAGCGCACCGATAGTAGATATATCAACTTCAGCAGGCAGACTGCTCGACACTACCGAACCATCTCGACCAACCAGCAAACAACCGAGAATGCCATGTTTGCCGTTCAGTGAATTAAGCAAAGTTTTGAGTTGAGCAGCCGATTCAGGTGTAACCATTGATCCTATTCCTTTTTACTTTCGTTTCTTTTTTGTTCAAGAGCTACTTACTTGGTGCCGGCTTCAGCTGAAGCTTTTTTCTCTTTATCGTCAGCGGCCGCTTTAAGGCGTTTGACTTTCAAAACATCAATCCATGGTTCATCAAGCGGAATGGCAAAGACTTTGCCTGTAATCTCAAGCTGATCGCCATCTTTTAATTCACTCAAAAGTTTGGCCTGGGGAGATTTGTCATCTTCTTTAGGAATGGGCATAGCCAACTTCATTTCAGAGAGAGGCACTTTGCTGTTATTGCGCAGTACGAGAAAAGACAAATAAGTCTTGGCCGGGCGCAAGGCCGGTTTGTAGTCAAGGGCGATTGAGCTGTAAGAGTGGAAATTGGAGACAAAACGTACATTCTTGTTGAGATATTCACTGGCATGATCGACCAGTGTTTCGGCGGGCACGTTGACTACATTTTCGATTACCACTTCAGGCACCGGTTTGGAGTCTTTTTTGTCGATTGTCTTAGCTATATCTTTTTTGTCGGTTGTTGTTGTTGCAGAGTCACCTTTAGCCGGCTCTTTTTTATCAGCTGGCGCTTTGGAATCTTTAGCCTTGTCTGGGGCCTTGTCTGGTGCTTTTTCAGCAGGCTTGTCAACTGCTTTGGCGGTTTTTTGTTGACGATCGATATGGGCGTCTGTGGCCATTTTGGCGCTGGGGCTGGCCGGAGCGGCGGGGGCTGGGCACGCCGCCAAAGTCAAACTCAGAGCCAGAGTGCAGCTTAGAGCGGCAAGAATCTGGGGCTGGCGTATGCACATGTTAATTACCGTTGTATACATAGGGGTATAGTTATTTAGTTTAGCCATATTACCAGAAGCTTAATAACTTAGCCGCGCTTCAACGGTAATATTGGTTGCTGACGCATAGTCAAACGAGGGTGCTGAAACAAGTGACCGCCAGTTTAGAAAGTGAAAAGGCCCCAGATTCTACAAGAGATTCTGCGCAAGATTCTGTTAAAGAGTCGCCGCAAGAACTGAAAGAAGCTTTGAAAGAGCCAAAGGAAGCCGCCAAGAGCACTGGCATGATGCGCCAGTACTGGGACATCAAATCTCAGTATCCCGACGCTTTGCTTTTCTTTAGAGTGGGCGACTTCTACGAAACATTTGACAGCGACGCTCAAGTGGCCGCCCGTGAGCTTGACATCACGCTGACCGGTCGACCCGAGTCAAGCCATCCTGCCGGTCGTGTGCCCATGGCGGGAGTGCCGGTGCGTTCGTACGAACTTTATGTCAGCAAACTTCTGGCCAAAGGGTATTCAGTAGCGGTTTGCGAACAAGTTGGTGAAGTCGGAGCTTCTAAAGGACCCGTGGAGCGTCAAGTGCGCCGCGTGTTGACACCAGGCACGGTGCTGGAATCACATCTACTTCCGGCTCGCGACAACAATTATCTTGCTGCCATTGTTAGAGCCGGTCGTTCCTCTGCTGTCGGCGATGAGCTCTGGGGGCTCGGTTACGTCGACGCTTCTTGCGGCGAATTTTTTGTCACTCAGTTGACGGAAGAAAATCTAATTTTAGAACTCGGACGTTTGCGACCGGCTGAAATTATTGCGCCTTTGCGTCTAGTAAAGCCGGGCGCAGACGAGGTAGTCGCTCGCGAAGTATTAGAGGTACCTGAGCTTATTGCCGGACAATATCGCTTCAGCGGCAGACCGGCAATGTTTTTTCAAACGGAACCGGCGCACAGAAGAATTTTGCAAAGCTTTGAAGTAAGCACCCTGGAAGGATTCGGCTGTCAGGAAATGCCACTGGCCATAGGCGCTGCCGGTGCAATTCTTGAATATTTGGATCGCACGCAAGGTGGTCAAAAGCCATATTTTGCCGGTATTTCCACCTATGCTGTGGACGGTTACCTGGTGCTTGACGCCAATACCCGCAAAAATCTGGAGCTCACCGAAACTTCACGTGATCGGAGTTTTAATGGTTCTCTCTTGTGGGCCATTGATCAAACACAAACCGCCATGGGCAGCCGCATGTTGCGCAAGTGGCTGCTCAAGCCGCTTCTAGCGGTAGACGGTATTCGGGCCAGACAAGAAGCAATTAAAGAATTGCTTTTGCCCGTGACCAGACGCGACTTAATTGAGGCGGTTATTGGCCGCCTGTCTGATCTGGAAAGACTGGCAGTGCGTATGTCGTCGCAATCTATTAATCCGAAAGAGCTGGCTGCAGTGGCCGCTTCTCTTGAGGTATTGCCTGAGCTTTTTGCACTATTGCAAACTGCCGCGAGCCCATATTTGACCGCACTTAAAACCACCCCTCACGCTCTGGTGGAATTGTGCGATAAGTTACGCGGCGCACTTTGCCCGGAACCGCCACGTGAGCTCACTGATGGTGGCATTTTTGCTCAAGGTTTCAGTGCCGAGTTAGACGAAATTCGCTCGCTGTTAGGCGGCGGAAGACAGTGGATTGAAGATTTTCAGCGCAAAGAACAAGATCGCACCGGCATCAAAAGTCTCAAGGTCAATTTCAATCGCAATTTCGGTTATTTCATTGAAATCACTAATGCCAATCAGGGGGCCGTTCCCGCTGATTATATTCGCAAGCAAACACTGACTAACGCTGAGCGCTACATTACTCCAGATCTAAAAGAGTATGAGGCGAAAATTCTCAATGCTGAAAAAAATCAGTCTGATGTGGAGCACAAATTATTTGTCGACTTACGTCAGTCTGTTGCCGCCACTGGTACCGAGCTACACAAAATGGCTAATCAGCTGGCCAATCTTGACGCCCTGCTCTCACTGGCCAAAGTGGCGCAGGAGCGCAAGTTTGTTTGCCCCTTTGTGGACGACGGTAAAAATCTGCTGATCAAGCAAGGACGTCATCCGGTTTTAGAAAAAATTCTGCCTATGGGCAAGTATGTTTCTAACGATGTGCGATTGTGCGGAGAGAGTGAAGAAAATCAACTGGTGATTCTCACCGGGCCGAACATGGCCGGTAAATCAAGTTATTTGAGACAGGTAGCTTTAATTGTTATTCTGGCGCAAATGGGTTCTTTCGTCCCTGCTAAAGAGGCGCATGTAGGCCTGGTAGACAGAGTATTTACGCGTATCGGTGCGGTTGATGATTTAACTCAAGGACAGTCTACTTTCTTGGTAGAAATGTCTGAGACCACACAATGTTGTTTGTCTGCCACCAGCAGATCTCTGATTCTATTAGATGAGGTTGGTCGTGGCACCAGTACTTATGATGGCGTGTCGATTGCCTGGTCTGTGGCTGAATATCTTGCTCGCGAAGTGCGCGCGCGCACAATTTTTGCCACTCACTATCACGAACTCAATGGCCTGGCCAATTTCTTTCCGCAAATTGCAAACTATCAGGTGTTGGTTAAAGAGCAAGACGGCAAAGTTGAATTTATTCGCTCGGTGGTGCCAGGTGGAGCCAGTCGCAGCTTTGGTGTGCAAGTGGCGCGCATGGCAGGGCTACCCATGCAAATTATTGACCGCGCTCTTTATTTGATTAATCAGATGGAGAAAAAAGGTGTGGCCGCCAAAATTTTAGACGGGCCGCGTCTGCGCAATATTCCTATGGATGAAGTGATGCAGCTTTCTATTTTTGAAGCTTCAAAAAATACAGTAAAGTAAAACATAAAAAATGAGAGAGATAGCAAAAGTGAATTATCGTGATCAAAGAAAGAAAATTGCCAGTATCGCCCGTAGTGCAATTTTATTAGCTGCTTCACTAAATTTGTCGCTGCTCAATTCGACAAATGCGGCATTCTCCGCCTCTCGCGATATTGTGATCGATAATCGCCCTGCTGTTATTGAGGCGACGGCGACAACAGCGGCAACTACAAACAATCGCAACATTGGAGCTAAGAAGCTTTCCGCCATTGAGCTCGTAGCTAATCAATCTTTAGATGAAAATAGTTTGCATTTGATCAATACCGGCGATTGGAAGGGCCTGATTGATAAACTCAATAAACTACTCGGCACCGATAAAAGTAAAGGCGCTGAAGCCGATCTGAGGCGTTCTTATCGCCAGGGTTGGCTGGCCTTTGCGTACATGTTCAACGCTAAACCTGAGCAGTCGCAAGCCCTTAGCGACCAAGTAGACCGGGAGCGCACAGCCCTGGCTGACATCAAGACCGACAATGAGCGCAGGCTCTACGGCAATGCTTTAGTTGTGCGGGCTTTCAATCAGCTGGCCCAGGGCAAAAACGACGCGGCTGAAGCTAGTTTGCTTTCGGTGCCTGATATCAGTCGCAACGACGCTCTTTATAATTTCGCCTTTGCCGCTGTCTGCGGTAAAAAAGGTCAAGCAGCTCGGGCCATTGATTATTCTATTAAAACTACTGAAGCAGATCCTCGTTTAGCCTGGGCTTATCGCACCATTGGTTTTCTGCGCTTGCGCTGGCTTAAAGACAATGCCGGTGCTGAGCAAGCATTGCTTAAAGCCCTAGAAATTGAGCCGCAATCATCTGAAGCCCGCGATATGCTGATTGATATTAAATTGAGTCGCAACGATTTTGATGGTGCCATTGATGTGGCCAGAGCCGGAATTCTAATTGACCCTAAAAATGGTGCCGGTCATTTTCGCCTGGGGCAAATTTATATTCAGCAGTGGCGGCTGACAGAAGCGCTCGAACAACTTAATTTGGCCATTGCCGACGACGCCAGCAGCGCTAAATATTTCCGCAATCGCGCATCGGTGAAAAAATTGCGCGGCGATATCGAATCAGCTATCGCAGACCAACAAGTAGCCGTGCAGCTCGGCAAAGATAAAGCTTTTGAATTGACCGAGCTGGCTAATATGAATGTGCTGGCCGGCAACATGAATAAAGCGGTCGACAATTTTAAACAAGCTCTGGCTGTAGATCCTGAAAATCAGGCGGCCCGCGAAAGACTATTTAAAATTCTGCTGCAAGAAAAGCGCTATGACGATGTTTCGCAACAGTATCAAGAGCAGATTGCCAGAGATCCAAAAAGAGCTGATCTGCACCTCGGTTACGCCAATGTTTTGCTTATGCTCAATCAGTCTGACAAAGCGATTGCAGAATTTAAAGAAGCGGCCAATCTCAATCAGACCGACCCTACCGCCCACCGTTCTCTCGGTGCTTTCTACATCACGCGCAAAGAATATAGTCTGGCAGCAAAAGAATATACGCGCGCACTTAATATCATGCCTTCGTCAGTGAAAGACCTGGTGGCAGTTGGTTTTTGCTATGCCGAGAATGACGAGTATATGAAAGCGGAAGCGGCATTTGTCACCGCTCTGGCTTTGCAACAGTTGGCGCCTAATAGTTCGCCTGACGAACCCAGTCGTCTTGACGTAATGCGCTCTCTAGCTTGTTTACTTTATGATGAAGGTCGTTACGCTGACGCCGCTGCGCAGTTTGAAAATCTGGTCACTATCTACCGTGATAAAGGTGCCAGCAAAGACGATCAGCTGCTTTTAGCTAAGAGCAAAATGATGCGAGACCTGAGCGCGGCTTCTACCAGGGTGCTGACCAATGCATTAGAAGAACTGCCCGATGAGCGCCGCAGCGCTTTTCGCTACGGCGTTATAGAAGCTATGCTTGATGCCGGTAAAACGGCAGAAGCTCGTGCGCTACTCGAAAAAATTCCGGCAGAAGAACGTCAGGATAATTTGTCATACGCCCTTTATAACAGCACCGCCCTGCGTCTTTCTGGAGACCTCAAAGGAGCTCTTGAGGCAGTATCGCAGGCGGTGCCTCTAGCTGAGGCAAACAAGGTAGACAGTCCTGCTGTAGCTTCTCGTTTACTGTGCGAAAAGGCTCGTATTGAGCTGGCTCAGGGCAACCTTGAAGTTGCTACGGCTTCAGCCAACGCCGCTCTGGCATTGTATGAACAGTGCTATCCTGCTTACCTTTGTCTGGCTCAAATTGCCCTGGCGAAAGGTGACAATAGCGCTGCTCTAGAAGCTTCCCATAAAGCGCTTCTACTCAATCCATATTATTCGCCTGCTTATCTGGCTCAAGGTGCAGCCCAGCAGAAAACTGGGGCACTGAAACCGGCTCTAGAGAGTTACAAAAAAGCTACCGAACTTTATCCGGGCTGGATCGAAGCGCACAAGGCCCTGTTAAGTGGTTACGAGAAGCTCTCACTGACTCAAGAAGCAGAAAAAGAAGCAGCACAAATTGCCCAGATGGAAGGCCTGTTGCGCACTGGCCGCCCTTAATGTTTCCTTGACAAGCCTCCGGTTCAACAGGTAAGTTAGGAAAAGAGCTTCTCTTTCCTGCGGTTTCTGTTGGCGCACATTGCTGATGGTCTGGTTGGGCAGCGTTTTGCTCATTTCGGTCAATGACACGCTTGGCACAGTGATTAAAAATCAGTCCAATCAAATTCTCGTTGATTTTTCCAAAGAGTATGATTCTTCTGCGCGAAAGTCCATTGGAGCAAAGCCATGATCCTGGTTTCTCAATCAAGTATGATGACAGGGTTGAAAAGGCAATTCCCATTCGCGTTCGTAAATGAAATATTCGTTTAACATTCAAGCAGGCGACGGCAAACAAGAAATAACTGAAAAACTTGTAGTTGGTGCTTTCAATAATGAGTCGGGCGATCACATTGCTCTTAAGCTGCTTGCCTATTTGATGTTTTTTAAAAAGCGTCCACGCATTGATGAAGATGCCGGCTGGCATTTCGTGCCTGACCTGGTAGCGCGCGATGACGGCGGCAATATTATTTTATGGATCGACTGTGGCAGCGTCTCCGCTAAAAAAGCTGACACGATCGCTACTAAAGTGCGAGACAGTATCGACTTTTATGTTTTTCGCAAAACAGAAAGAGAAATGGATCAGTTTTATAAACAGATTCAAGACAAAGTAAAGCATCTGCAAAATGTCAATTGCATTAGTTTTGATGATGGCTTTATCGAAGGGATTGGTGGCTGTCTGGATCGTACCAATAATTTGGAAGCCTATTTAAGTGATGAAATGGTCACTGTTACCATCAACAATACTTTCGGCAAACATGAAGCTTATTCTACGATCCACCGCATTGTTGGTGAGCGCTGAGCTGCACATCAGTTGGCACTGCACTTAAAGCGATTATTGCGCCAAGGGTCCAAGCGCTCCAACAATAGTGATAATTGCTGGACCTAGCATCGAAAGCATCAAAACCGGAAAGACAAAAACTATAACGAGCATGATGTTTCGGGGCGTGGCGTACCACATGCGAGCGAACTTGTTAGCTGGTGGATTGCCGCGTTCTAAAAAGAAACAACCTATAGTTTCCCAGACGAGCAGACAGCCGATAGCAATCTTGCCGTAATTGTTATTGAACAGTGGGGCCATGTACTCACGGTTCATCAAATATGTTATCAACATCATGATCCAGGGAAGCACCCAGATTGCCAGTACGAACCTCAAATCTGCTTTTTGCGTCATGGTTAGCCTCGACTTTCGTATCGCAGTAATCAGGTTGCCGCCGCTTCCTGAGCAGCTGCTAGTTTAGCGCTTGCTCTGGCTTTTTTGCGTTCCTTTTGTTCGGCCCGACTGTGGCAATCAATAATTTCATCACTATGCTCTTGAGCCCACTGCTCCAGGCTATTTAGAACAGGCACGAGGGTCTGACCCAGGGGAGTAAGCGAATATTCAACACGCGGTGGCACCTCGGCATAAATTTTGCGGGCTACTAAACCGTCATCTTCAAGCTCGCGCAATTGACTGGTCAATACTTTCTGGCTGACACCTTGTAAGGAGCGCATTAGTTCGTTAAAGCGCATGGTACCAGGGCGCAATTGGCAGACAATTAATACTTTCCATTTATTAGAAATCATGGCCATTGTTGTCATAATTCTGCATTCAAATTTGCTTACCATTTAACTCTAAACTCCGGGCGGGCTAGGAAATTTGATAGTTTCCAAACGGATACTATAGAACATTCGGGTTGTTAGCCAACTATTTGGTGTCTTCTTGCAAATGTATACCGTCCATTCTATGCTTGACACATCGAAGTTGCAACTAGACATGAATATGAATATGAATATGAATATGACATGAGATTTGCAATGGGCGTATCAAATTAAAAGATTGGAGAAAATGAAATGAGTATTGAAACACTAACTAAAGAACAAACTAAAGCAATTGAATTTTTTGAGCAAAAACTTGCTTTCGAAGTCGGACCGATTGCTCTCAAGTATGCACTGGCCGCTAAAGAACCAATTACCGTAGTCGATTTGCGTACGCCTGATTTGTTTGCCAAAAGCCACATTCCTGGCGCGATCAATTTGTCTTATGAAGAGTTGGAGAAAAGCACAAGCGCATTGAGCAAAGATAAAACAACAGTGGTTCACTGTTATGGAATTACTTGCGCATTAGGGGCTAAAGCAGCTTTGCTGTTAGCTAAAAAAGGCTATCCGGTTAAAGAATTGTTTGGTGGTTTTGATGAATATGCTGCTAACAAACTTCCTTTGGAAGGCACCGAAGTTAAAGCTGGTACTTGCGGAACTTCCTGCGCATAATCAGCGCAAGATTCACGAGCACCAGATTTAGATAGCAAAAGAGAAGCGAGCACTTGCAGATGCTCGCTTCTTCTTTTACGTCCCAGCGAATTGAACTTAGTTGGCTTAAGGCTTGGCTTAACGCTTATCTTGCGTGGCGTCAAGGATGCCTTTGAGAAGCAATGCTCCGCCTGCTCCGGCTGCAGCGCCTTGAACTTCTTTGCCTTTTTTGGCTACACCTGCTCCAAGTAGGCCGCCACCGATGACCATTTCCAGGCCGCTATTATCTTGCCTTTGAATGGGGCGGTCATAGACTCCTCTTGGGGGCTGTGGATCGTGGCGATGGTCACGATCACGATCTCTATCAATGATAATTACATCTGGCTGGCGACGTGGTGGCTCATGACGTGGTCTTTCGATAATCACCACGGGTGGTGGCGGAACAATTCGGCAAGCCTCTTCTACTGGAATTTGCCCGGCATTGTAGCGTCTTCCGTCACGGCCATGAACAACTACATCACCATCGCGTTGAATATGCAGATCTGCAAGTCCGCCGTTATCTTCCATGCGTGCTGCTCTTGTCACCAATTTGGTGAATTGCCCTGGGGTCATGGCCCTGCAGTCATCTCTCAATAAATTGGCTGTATCTTGTGGATTGCCACGGTCTAGCTCGTTAGCTACAACTCTTGCTTCTCGTTCGATGAAGTCGTTGGGCATGTCTCTGTACCTCGGGTTTCGCTGGGTGGGTCGTGCACTTACTTTGCTGCACAAATGTGAAACCACTGTGAAATCTTTCTAGATCAAAGAAAGCGAGGTCAAAGAAAGGGAATAAAGTGCGCCGCTGCCTGAGAAGTAATGGCGTGATTCGACTTAATCAGATCTTCGCCTACAGGCAGAGCGGCAATCATGGCATCGAGCTCATCTGCGTAACAGCCGCTTACAGCACCACCCATGCGGTGTACGGCGCGTTCAACCAGAAGCTGACTGCTTTGCATCGACTCGTGGCTATTGGCATAAACAGTAATGTACATTCCGATTTTAGTGGCCGCCATCTCGGTCTGGCAGAATGCTTGAATTTTGGCCAGATGCTCCGGTGGTGTTACTGGTCCGTTGTTTTTTATCGTCGTGCCTAAACGATAATTGATGCGAGCTTGCTGTTTGAGAGCTGGAAGATTGCAACGCGATAAATAAACAGAAAATGCTGAATCGCAATCAATATCAAGAATTTTGTTGAACAAACCAAAATTGGCTTCCATGGGCAAATTAGATAGGTGTAGGGTGGAGACGAATTTGCCGTCAATTAATACGTAATTGAGTTTGTGTTCAAAGCCCGCTTCGCACAGTGATAAGAGATCTTCACCATTAGTGATGGCATCGTTTTCAATGTCTGCCTGCCAGTGTGAGGGGCTCAACTGACCATATAGAAGCTGGCGCAGTTGCCTTTTTTTAATTGCTGATGTTGCCAGGCCGAGCTTTGTCATTCTCCTCGCCAGTCTTACCGAACGCATTTGCTTTTGTTTGGCAGGCAAAGAATCATCGGCCTCGTGCTCTGCCGAAGTCTCTTTAGTAATGATATAAAAATCTCTGTCGTCACCTTCCTGCATCCATTGCGGCGGAGAATATATCTGCACCGGTGCATAATGATCGTTGGCAAAGTCAATCAGCAAATCTGCAATTTTTAAACGCTGCACAGCATCTAGCTTTTGTAGGTCGCTATTGTCTATTTTCAGACAGGAACATATTGTATTTTTGCCGGCCAGCGGTGAAGACAGATTCTGGGCTTCCAGTTTTCCTTCAAGATCAAATTCAGGCAAATAAAGCGGTAATGGACCACGCAGATGTTGAATGCGTTTCAGCCACCACTTCAAAGGTTTCAGTTCAAGCGCTTTTACATTGCCGGCAATAATTGAAAAGAAAGCAATGAAGACAATAATGCTACAGGGCAAATTGCCGAATCGATATGATGGATGGATAAAGAGCGAAAGTTTCAAAGCCACCAGGCTGGCCGCAATTAGGCAAAGCAATGGCAACGGTTTGAAATCGAAAATGCGAATCGGCCTGTCTAAAATCACCACGGGGTATCTATCCATGAATTCACTCATGCTTTAGTAATGGCGTGTCAAATGCGATTGTTTGACCTTAACATTGGGTCGCCAGCTAAAACATGGGGTTAAGGATAGAGTTGTCATTCGGCGAAGCCGGTGGTGGAACTTTATAGTCGACTTAGCGTCTCCCCTTCGGCACATCTAAGGAGAAAGTTTTTATGGCTACTAATGTCACCGGCAATACGGTGGATCAAATGAACGGTTTGCTCCGAGGCGAACTGAGCGCTCTTGAGACTTACAGACAGGCTCTAGAAAAAGTCGAAGATAGGACCGCTAAAGATGTCCTCAAAGAATGCCACATGTGTCATTCAAAAAGAGTAGACAGCCTCGTTGAGAAGATTGTCGCGCTTGGTGGTAAGCCAGCAGATGATTCAGGCGCATGGGGCTCGTTTGCTAAATTAATGGAAGGCGGCGCCGCCGCATTTGGCGATAAATCTGCCATTGCCATGTTAGAGGAAGGGGAAGACAAAGGCCTGCGCGATTATAAAAAATTGCTCGATGATTCAGATTTGCGGCTGAGGGAACTGGCTTCCAGCCTGGTCTCCGCCCAAGAAGGCACTCACGGCAAAATGCGTAATCTGAAACTGTTAATGAAATAGACCTCTAAAATAGATCTTTAAAATAGATCTTTAATCGCCGATTGCTCAAATGGTCGAGTCTTGTTTATCAAGGCTCGACTGTTTGTTTTGCTTCCTGCCGCCGAGCAGGCAATAAAGCACGGGCAGAACCAAAAGGGTCAGCAAGGTTGAGCTTACTAACCCACCGATTACAACAGTGGCTAAGGGCCTCTGCACTTCTGCGCCAGAGCTAGTTGAAAGGGCCATGGGCAAAAAGCCCAGGGCAGCCACCAAGGCAGTCATAATTACGGGTCGAAAACGAGCTTTGACACCTTGCTGCACCGCCTCCTCC
>CASBPX010000099.1 GCA_949127735.1 Candidatus Obscuribacterales bacterium
GTAATAAAAGCCACTTTTCGCTAGTTACCGCCGGTGTTTCTACTTTGTCGTTGCCGGAAGGCATGCTGGTGGAAAAGTCATCGGCTGCAGGAGCTAAAACACATCTAACGCTGCCCCTGACGATACGGCTGGGCGCAGCAACCTTGAAGGGCGGCGGTGACGCCATCAAATTGACGGATCTCTCCGGTGAAATACTGGTTGATGTGGATAAAGAAGTACAGTTGACCAGCAAAATGGATTTTGCCCTTCCCGATTCGAAAATGTTTTCCCACCAGCAGGCTGAAGTAAAAGTACGTGGATTGGATCTTTCTGTGGCGCAAGGTAAATCAAAAATACATCTGCGCAATTGCTCTGTACTGGTGCCCGATCAAGTTTTAGTTGATGCAATAACTAAACATGTGCCCACCGAATTTTCCTTTGAGCTCAATAAAAAACTATCTGAAAACAAGCGCTGGCGCTATCGTAACGCTACGGCTACAAAAGTAAGCGTCACTAATTTTAAAGTGACGCAGATGGATCCGAAACCACCCAATATCATTAACTTCGATGCTGACGGTGACGTCAGCCTTGACGGCACCATTGAGAAGACCGCCATTATTGGCGGTGGCAGAAAAAATGATAAAGATGATAATGATGCCGACAAGTGGGAGGTCAAACCCTGGAATTTATCGGGCCATCTGGAAGGCTCAGGTAATGTCAAATATCGCTTTATACCCAGCGGCAAAGGTTTGAAAAGCGCGCTCGATTATGACCTGTCTATGGACGTACCGCTTTCTTCCGATTTAGAACTCGACTGGAGCCATGTCGCTAAGGGCATTCTCAAATTTGCCGAAAAGCGCATGATTGTTGGCCATTTGCGCAAAGTGACTGTGCCGCTCAAATATCATCATCAGATGGAGCTGTTTAATAAAAACTCAGCCATGTCGCGCGCATTCAATATTGTGCAGCTCTCCGTCAAGCCTGTGAAAACAGCTATGCAAATAGATTTTGCTGCCGAAGGCAGTTTCTAATTTCACAATGACACGAGCGTTTATGTGCTCAGCATCGCCGCTTTGATCAGGCGCTTTTGGGCTACCAGTGGGGCGATAGCTGCACCAAGTGTTTTAAGGCGTTCTGTATTTTCGTGTTCTTTGACGGCGTTGGCATCGGCATAAAATTCGGTTAGCCAGATGCTGTCAGTATCAGGTGTTCCGTCATCTTTGATTAGCTCTAGCACGTCAAAGCGCAGGCAGCCTTTTTCTTCGTTTTGACTGCGCAGTGCATGTTCGCGTATTAGTTTTTCAAATTCTGGTCGGGCACCCTTATGCAGTTGAAATTCGACAATGATGGCAATCTGTGGCAAAACATTTTCCTCTTATTAGACTGCCTGATTGTAGCGGCGTCAGGGCAATTTATCGATATTGACAAAGGTAGCTTCCATGTCGTCGCCTTCTTGCTGCTCACCATGTTTGACTGGAGCCAGTGGTACTATCAACCAGAATTTGGAGCCCTTACCGGCAATGCTGCTCATTCCCAGTTCACCTTTCATGCTTTCGGCAAATTGCTTGCATATGCTCAAACCTAAACCAGTGCCACCAAAATGTTTGGCAATGCTTGAATTGGCCTGACTAAAGGCTTCAAAAAGTTTTGACTGCTGGCTGGCCTCGATGCCGATACCGGTATCTTCAACTAAGAATTTCACCCATATTTGTTCTGCTTCGATTTTTTCTGCGTTGATGCGTAAAGTAACCGACCCGGTGGATGTAAATTTTATGGCGTTATGACAAAAATTGATGGTTACTTGTCTGATTCTCAACGAGTCACCTAGAAGCTCTGCAGGCACGCTTGCGTCTACGATCGATGAAAGCGAAAGCTGTTTTTGCTTGGCTATGGGTTCGACCGTTTGAATTATTTCCGCCACCAGTTCTCTAACATTGAACGGTTCAAGACTAGGCGAAGATTTGGCTTCAACGCGCTGCATATCGAGCAATTCATTGAGTACTTGCATCAGTCGCCTTGACGACGCGTATGCGATTTCTGCAATTTCTTTAGTTTCACCTTCCAGCGGTTCTTGTGAAAGTAGCTCAGTCAAGCTCACCACTCCCGAAAGCGGGGTGCGCACTTCATGGCTGACTAGCTGAGCGAAACGCGTTTTGTTAGCTGCGGACTCCAGTGCTTCTTCTTTAGAGGCAATTGCCTGGCGTAATGCCTCAGCGCGCTCTGCGTCAAGTGAACCGATTGTAGTGGCAACGCGTAGCACCGCCAGTGGTAGGAATACTACAGTCAGTATGGCAGCGATCATCAGGTTGACCGTTTTCCATTGTTCGAAACCTCCTGCCAGGCCAATTAGCGGAATAACAGCAGTCCAGGGCAAGAGGCGCCTTATAACAAAGCCGCCCAGACCTGGTTCTACAATTACTTTGGCATGACCTTCACCCGCTCGCATAAGCATAAGGCTGCATCCAGCCGCGCTGAGCATAATGCTCATGGTAAAGGCAATCTCTGTGCCTCCCCAGAATTCTTTTAAGGCAGGGAGGCCGAACGCATGACCAAGCAGAGCGAATTGGCCCACGCAGAGGGTGATGAAAGCAAGAACCTGATCAAAATTTGTCTTTCGCCCATAGGCGAGATGCGACAAGATTGCACCCAGGGATAAACTTAAAAAGGCCAGGGCCGCATTGGCCGCCATGCGGCCAGGAACTGACGTAGCCCGCGTGTTAGCTTCTTCAGCTGTGATCAGTTGGTCGATACCTGCATTCCACCCGCTTAACCATTCGAGCAGCGTGATACCGGATATGGCGGCAGCAATGGCAGCCAGAAAAATTGGAATGGTACGAGGTACTTGCCGCAGACTCAGCAATATTGCACAGCTGCACAGAATGAGGCAAGCCGCAGCATTGGCCTTGATAAAGCTGCCCAAGTGAGTTTGATTTTGCAGAAATTCCAAATGGAATAATGCACCAATCAGAGCGAGGGCACCATAGAGTGCCGTGAAAAGTGCCAGACCTGCGCTAATTTTGCGGCAAGTCTCGATGCGGGGATTGTTTATTTCTGAAATAGATTGCACTGCAGTTGAACATCTATCCAAGGTTATAGCCTGATAGAGGGCCGAACCGAGCCTCTACCAGGCCTAAATTAGTTAGCGGGCGCTTTTTTTACCTCCTGAGTTTTTCTTCCCGACAGCTGAACTGCTCTTCTTTTGTATTTTGGCGGGTGTCTTTTTAACTGCACCTTTAGCTCCGGTCTTTTTTGCGGCGGGCTTGGCTTTAACTTTAGCGGCTGGTTTGGCTTTAGCTCTAGCAGCAGGCTTGGCTTTAACTTTAGCAGCAGGCTTAGCTTTAACTTTAGCAGCAGGCTTAGCTTTAACTTTAGCAGCTGGTTTGGCTTTAGCTTTTGCAGCAGGCTTAGCTTTAGCTTTTGCAGCGGGCTTGGCTTTAGCTTTTGCCGCGGGCTTGGCTTTAGCCTTGGCCGCGGGCTTGGCTTTAGCTTTCAACGAAGTTTTAGAGTTATTGCCATTCACCGACAATTCGGGCCACAAATCTTCTGTAGCCTGTAGTTCGACACGACGCTGATTAAACTCTTCGGTTAGTTCGTCTTGCTCTGGATAATCTTTAACCTTGGGCAAAATTGAATGCTCTTCTTCTTTAACGTGATGTTCAACCACGTCTGTTAGCACTTTCATCTTGGCTTCGTAAATATCGTCTACCGAGGTAAAACTTCTAATTTCTAGAATCAAATTGTCAACAATGAAATGCTCTTCGTATCCTTCAAGAACATGACCCTGCTCATTGCTTAGAGATTTGACCGCTTTATAAACGATTTCCTCTTCCAATTTGCTGTGAATGGTTAACTCGCGCGTGATCGTGTTGCCCAACTCAAATTTTTCTTGCATTGAATCACTTCTGGCAAATTCTTTGAACAAACCCCTGACCCTCTTGTGGTCGTCTTTTAAGGTGTCAACAACCCCTTTTTTGACTTCAGGTTTTGGCTCTTTCGGCGCTTTTGCCTTACGCTCCAATTTTGGCATCAATTCCATGACAGTTGGCTGTGAGTCTTCTTTTTCAGAATCTTCTTCTCTGCCCTGGTCAGAGTCACCGCCGTCTTTCTGGTCCTGGTCGCCCTCTACAGAGTCACCATGCTCTTTGTTTTGGCGAGATTGTGGAGCTGAATCATCAGCCTTATCGTCTTCTCTAGAATTTTGTTCTTTATCCGTCGCGTCAGAATCTTCTTTTTCTTCTTTTCTAAAAGGGTTTTCAACGCCGTGGATTAGTTTGAGAATCGCGTCTTTAGCTGATTCAATAGGGTGGTCGTCCATTTTTAATCCTCTCTGGCTTGCCCAAGCTGCGACGGTCCCGGTGGCTGTGGGTTCCCGATTTTGATATTTTTTAGTTAACACGAGCTCAAGGTCTGAAACTATAGGTTATGACTTGACATTACAAGCATTTTTCAGCTGCGAGTCTAATTTATTCAAAGTCTCCAACTGCTCTGCCAGTGTGCTGTCCCAGTTATTAACAGCTTCTGAGCTTTGCTTCTCTTTTTCGGCAGCTCTTTTTAAGGTGGCGGAAATTTCTTGCAATGAAAAGGCAATTTGGGCTTTAAATTTGTACAAAAAATCTTTCGTGGTCTTAGTGATTCGCTCCTGGAAATCAGCGCGTAAACGGCCGGCGTTGCGACTGAGTTCGCTTGCGGCGGCCTTCAAAAACCGGGCCCTGATTATGGGGCGCGCCAGTGAAGCCGGCAAAATTAATGGCAGAGATTCAACAGCAAGAGTGAATGGGTCGTCTACAGCGTACCGATGCCTGCTTTCGCAGGTAAGCGGTTCAAGTTCAAAATGACTGCACATTTCAATGCCGAAATGGGTCTTAGTTGATTGCCGAATCTGGTCGATGATCAAATTGCCCTGAATGGTAAAGCGAGCTGTAATTTTTTTAAAACTGTTTGCTATTTCAGCTTCTTCGACAACGCGCCACTGATCAAAAATGCTTTGCATTTGCTGCATGAGCTCTTGGTGTAACGACCTGATCAAATCGCTTTTGCCTTGCGATTGATTGGTTAAATAGCAAGCGTCGATTTCGCCAACAAGCTTTTGTTTGTTATTTTCTACAAACTTGTGCAAATGCTGCTCGATGGTGCTAAGCAGTTGAGCCGTCTCCCCGCGTACAATAAATTCTGCGTCAGTTTGTTCTTGCATAATTTTTGTTGCTGCAGCTTCAAATTCGCTGATACTGTTGCGCAACTGATCAAGCGGCAGACGCCGGCCGTATTGCTCAAGTTTGAGCATCTGTCTGGTGCCGTCAATTTCTCTAGCCAGGCGTCCTGCGGCAGCCGCAACTAAAGTCTGTGCTTTGCCGTGAGCGAGAAAATGCATAATTTCATTTTCTAAAGCAGCAAAACAATCGCCATATTCCTCTTCAGCGGTTTTAGCATCGCCGCTTCGGCGGGCCAGGGCAGAGCGGGCAGAAATGGGATAAATCGTCACTGCCACACCGAGTGCACCTTCTACAGTCTTAGTTAAATAGGCCAGCGACTGGTCAATTTCTGCTTGTGCCAGATAGTCAATTTTGTTCTGCACTAAAAAAAGTTTCGGCGCCTGGGCACTCACCTCTTGCAAAAAATTCAGTTCTGTCTGGCTAGCCGGCTGGTCGGCGCTGAACATGAAAATGGCCGCATCGATTTGAGGCAAATAATCATAAGTAGTTTTTGTATTATGCGCGTTGGCAGAACCAACTCCTGGTGTATCAATGATGCGCACTCCATCTTTGAGAAATAGAGATGGATGCTTAATTTCAACCGCTGAGACTCGTTTGCAATTATTAGGATTTTCACTTTCACTGACATAAGCTTTTAAAGCGTCAGCAGCTATTTCTTCGCTTGCACCATTGATGAAAATGACATTGACGATGGTTTTCGGCCCGTACGAAATTATTGTGGTTACAGAAGTCAGTGGTATCACAGCGGTAGGCAAGAGTGATTCTCTGATAAATGCATTTACCAGAGTAGATTTGCCACGCTTAAATTCACCTACCACAGCAAGGTTGAAAGTAGATTCGGTCAGTTTGTCGGCTAAATGCCGCGTCCTTTCACCAGCGGCTTTGTCGTCACGCTGCTTAGCTAATTCAGCTAATTGGTCGGCAGTAGCAAGCAATAGTTCCTTAGATCGGTTGAATTGATCTAAGGCCAAATCAAGCATTTTTTTCAGGCCGCAAGAGTGCGACAATTTTTTCTAAAACTTGATCTGCTGCAATTTCTTCTTGCTGTCGGCCGCGGCGAGTAAGAAATTCGACTTTGTCATCTTTGAGCTTTTTGCCAACGGTCACTCTATAAGGAATGCCGATTAGTTCACTCTCAGCAAATTTAATTCCGGCGCGCTCGTCGCGGTCATCGAACAACACTTCTATACCGCGCTTCTGCAAGGTTTCGTAGAGCTTCTCTGCATACTCGAGCATGGTGGCATCGCGCACGTCGGTGAGTGTGATTACCACCTCATATGGTGCTATGGCCTGGTGCCAGACAATGCCTTTTTCGTCGTTAGAGGTTTCGACGCATGCTGCCATCAATCGCTCTACACCAATGCCATAACTGCCCATCACCAGCGGGCGTTTTTCGCCTTTGGCGTCGAGCACATTAGCTCCCATACTTTGCGAATATTTTAGACCGAGTTTGAAAATGTGGCCAATTTCCAGACCTTTGCTGAATTTAAGAGCGGCACCACATTTAGCACAGGGCTCGCCTTCTTTAGCTGTGCGCAAATCGGCATATTGTTCAATTTGCATGTCACGGGCAAGCGATACATGGCGATAGTGAAAATCGTCATCATTGGCTCCAGTCACCATATCGCAAGCTCCCTCAATCTCAAGGTCGGCGATTACGCCTTTGATGGCTGGATTATCTGTTGTCGTCACTCCTACAGCACCAAGAGAACCAGGGTGGGCACCAAGTGCTTTGAAAATTTCGTCTTCAGTGGCCGGGCGTAAATCAGAACTGCCGGTTACTTCCATCAGCTTGCTCAGATTTAATTCATGGTCGCCGCGCAGCAAAAATAATTTTAGTTCACCGGCCACGCTATAAACCAGTGTTTTGACCTGGCGCTCAGCACTAGCGCCACCATTGAAACGTACAAGATCGTCAATGGTGCGAACTTGCGGTGTGGGAAATTTTTCCAATTTGTCAGCGGCTGATTGAAGAGAATTTGCCTTGCCACTGGCGGCCACTGCTTTTTCTAAATTGGCGGCATAGTTGCATGAGCTGCAAGTAACAATCAAATCTTCACCACTGTCGCTGAGCACCATAAACTCAACTGACTGGCTGCCTCCCATGGCTCCGGAGCTTGCTTCAACCATCAAATAAGGAAGACCCAGGCTGGCAAAAACATTGCAGTAGGCCTGTCGATGTGCTTCAAAAGAAATGTCGAGCCCATCAAAATCTAAATCGAAAGAGTATGAGTCTTTCATTGTAAATTCGCGCACTCTAAGAAGCCCGGCTTTAGGCCTTAATTCGTCGCGAAATTTGGTTTGAAACTGATACCATATTTGGGGCAGTTGTTTATACGATTGCAATCCGTCGCGACTGATGGCAGTGAACACTTCTTCGTGAGTGGTGCCTAGCACCAGGGCCGCCCCTTTTCTATCTTTGAGGGTAAACATAATTTCACCCATGGTTTCAAGGCGCCCTGTTTCTTGCCATATTTCGGCTGGGTGGAGAGCCGGCAATAAAAATTCTTGGGCCGAAATCGCTGCCATTTCTTTGCGAATGGCTTGAATTACTTTGTGCCTGACTCGGTAGGCGAGTGGCAATAAATTATAGATGCCGGCACCAAGCGGTCTGATATAACCGCCTCTGAGTAAAAGCTTGTGACTGATGCTTTCAGCGTGTGCTGGATCTTCTTTCAGGGTTGGTATAAAAAGTTTTGACCAGCGCATATTTTTCCAATTTAGTTTTGTGTGAGAGCTTTTTGTCTATCGGCTTTAGCTTTGATGTGGTCGCCCATTTTATCCCAGAGGTCTGCTCGAGCTTCGAAATATTTGGAATTGGGCTCGAGGGCAATGACTTTATCCCAATCTTTCATGGCATCTTTAAGTTTACCCATGGTGATAAACATTCGGGCTCTGTCTGAATAGAGGGTTTCATCTTCCGGTTCTTTAGCAATTAGCATATTCATAATTGCCAGGCATTCAGCCGGTTTGCCTGCTTTTAAGTAGCATTTAGCGCGCCGCACTTTAACTGAGGGCTTGTGATTGACTTGCTGTAAGCTGGTCAAGGTCGTGATTGCTTTATCATATTGATGTGCATTTTCAAGAAAAGTAGCATATTCGTCAAGAACTAGAGGGTGCTGAAGACGATTGGGGCTTATGGCTAAAAATTTCTCGTAATCAGCCAGGGCTTCTTTATCTTGATGTAAATTGCCTCGAGCAATAGCGCGAGTTCTATAAGCGCGGGTTGTGGGAGAAGGCGTGTCCAGGGCCCGGTTACAATAATCTATTTGTGTTTTCCAGTCGCCGTCGATACCTGCCAGCTCTCCCATTTTGAGCAGAGCGTCGCTGTTTTGAGAGTCGATAGCCAGCGCTTTGCTAAAGCATTCACGCGCTAGTTTGCTGCTGCCCTCCATAATCGTCATGTCTTCATGAGCTACACCTAGTAAATACCAGGCCCGGGCATTGCGCGGTTCTTTTTTAACAATCTTGTTCAGCACGCCCATGGCTAGCTCCGCTTTGTCTTCCTTAACGAGCATTTCTGCCTGTTCAATAGGGGTGCGCACTTTCAAGGCCGGTTTAGCCGGTGCTGCGGTAGTCGGCTCAGCGCCGCACAAGAAGACAGAAAAAAATACGGCCAGATATAGCGAGCCTTGAAGTGTGAACGGCTTATATTTATCCATAGCTGTGATTTTAACACCATATAGAAAGAACTATAATTTGAGCTTACTGCCCAAAGGTCTTGTCAATGGAAATCGTCTGCGAATCCGCTTTTTCTGTTCTCACCCAGGCAGA
>CASBPX010000100.1 GCA_949127735.1 Candidatus Obscuribacterales bacterium
CATTCATATAAGGGGTTGTGGGTATGAATATTGTTTTATCTAAGGGTCAAATCCAGGCCAGATTTAAACTACTTCTACTTTAGAGTCGTCGCCAAGCATCAAGCGAAAGGCTTGCGGGCGGCCTGTAGAACGTGTTAATTCCACCGATACTCCAATCAGGCTGTCGCAAATGCGGCCGTGAAAATCTAGTATCTGAGCTTTTTCGCGCAAAATGCTATGTTCAATTTCGGCATGGCTGACTCTGGCGCCGTCACCGATTGATGTAAATGGACCCACGTATGTGCTCTCCAGCAGGCAGTCTTCGCCTATTACCGCAGGCCCGCGCACAATACAATTAACCAGTTTGCTACCCTTGCCCACATGTACGCGGCCTGAAATGCGTGTGGCATCGTCAATTTCACCGAGCATAGAAACATCTGTCATTTCGTCTAAAACGACCCTGTTGGCTTCGAGCATGTCGTCTTTTTTACCGGTATCTAGCCACCAGCTTTTTAAAATGTGGCTGTCTACGCGGTGACCGGTGTTAATTAGTTGCTGAATGGCATCTGTAATTTCTAACTCACCGCGTCTGCTGGGTTTGATTTGATCAATGGCAGTGTGAATTTTGGGTGTAAACAAATAGACCCCTACCAGGGCCAGGTTTGATTTTGGCTTGGCTGGTTTTTCTTCCAGACCAACAATGGCGCCGTCTTTGTCTAAAAGTGCCACACCAAAAGCACTGGGATTTGGCACCTCTTTAAGCAGAATAAATGCGTCAGGACCTTCGTCTTCAAAGCGTTTAACCAGCGGACCGACGCCGTCTTTGATCAGGTTATCGCCCAGATACATGACAAATGGTGTGTCGCCAAGGAAAGGTCTGCCGGTCTTCACGGCGTGAGCCAGGCCGAGTGGTTGGTCTTGCAAGATGTACTCAATGCGTATGTTCCATCTGCTGCCGTCTCCCACGCACTCCTCAACGTCTTTACCGGTCTCAGGGCTGACGATGATGCCTATTTCACTAATGCCGGCGTCAATCAGCGCTTCGACGGCATAAAAGAGAATCGGTTTGTTAGCCACGGGCAAAAGCTGTTTGGCCGCAGTGTGGGTGATAGGCCGCATGCGTGTGCCTTTGCCGCCACTGAGAATTAAACCTTTCATACTGTGCATCCTCTTGTATTGTTCATCTAAAACTTAGCTAGTAGGCCCCGCGCTTGCTGAACACGGCCTTAAAGGTGAGGGCGATGATGCGCCAGTCAAGCCAGTAATTCCAGTTTTCGCAATACCACTGATCAGCAGCTACTTTGACATCATCGGCCAGTTCATCGCGTCCATTGACCTGGGCCCAACCGGTGATTCCCGGCGGAAACTCGAGCACGCCGCTCACTTCTCTTTTAGTAGTGAGGTCGGTTTGATTATACAGAGCGGGCCGAGGGCCAACTAAACTCATCTGCCCAACGAGAACATTGACCAGTTGTGGAAGTTCATCCAGACTGGTTTTTCGCAAAAATTTGCCTACCCTGGTAATTGGGCTGGGCAGAAGCAACATCTGGTCTGTAGGCAGGTCTGGAGTGCCTGTGGCCATGGTGCGAAATTTATAAATTTCAAACAATTGACCGTCTTTGCCCACGCGCTTCTGTTTGAAAATAATCGGACCACGGCTATCTAATTTGATTGCCACAGCAATGGCAATCAGCACCACTGAGCCTGCCAGCAGGGCAGACAGGGCAAGAATAAAATCGGTAATTCTCTTGGCAATCAATTTTTTAGTAAGACCTTTTCGGCACTCATTTTAAGCCAATAAGTCCTAGAATTGGCTGATGCTTTTATCTGTAATTGTTGTTAGCTGGAATACCAAAGATCTTTTGCGTGCGTGCCTCTCGTCTTTGCAAAGTGAACTCAAAATGCTTTGTCCAGAGCAAGACTGCGAAGTATTTCTTGTTGACAACAATTCGGCTGACGGATCGGCTCAAATGGCGGCAGTAGAATTTCCCTGGGTGAAGCTCACCGCCAACAGCGACAATAAGGGTTTTGCAGCCGCCAATAATCAGGCTCTGGCTCATGCCACGGGCGACTTCGTTTTGCTGCTCAATCCTGATACTGAAGTCAAACCAGGTGCGCTGCGCATCTTGATTGATTTTTTTTTAAAGCATGCCAAAGCCGGAGTGGTAGCGCCGCAGCTGCTTAACACCGATGGATCTATTCAGCGGTCATGCCGAGCTTTCCCTTCTTTTATAGGTATGGTTTTCGAACTCATGGGCCTGAGCCGCATGTTTCCGGCTGGTTCTAAATATGGTGCCAGGTTTCGCGAGTATAAAATGCTTGACTGGCAGCATGATGACGAACGTCAAGTTGACCAACCAGAAGGCGCCTGCCTGATGATTAAGCGCCAATTGCTTGATCAGATCGGTACCTTAGACGAAGGTTACTGGATGCTTTTCGAAGAAGTCGACTGGTGTTTCAGGGCAAAAAAAGCAGGCTGGGAAATCTGGTTTACCCCTGACGCTCAAGTGGTGCATCATTATGGTCAGTCGATTAAACAAGTCAAAGTGCGCATGATTCTTTCGTCGCATCGCGGCCTATACCGTTTTTGGTTCAAACACTATCGTGGCAACCGCTGGTGGCTTGATGGTATCGCCTATGGTGGCCTGATGCTTCTTGCTTATTTGCGCATCGGTATGTATAAGCTGCGTGCTCTTTTGTAATGTACGAGAGGTAAAGCGAATTTCGGTCTGGGACATTCTTGTTAAATATCAGAGTGCATTTGCCGGCGGTCTGGCCGTAACCTTTCAATTGGCCATAATTGTCTGGCTGGCCGGGCTTTGCTTTGGTACTGTTCTCGGTATATTAGGTGCCAAGTGGAAGTTGGCAGTGGGGGTGCCCAGCCAAATTCTCTCTTTTATTTTGTCGGGCATCCCGATTTTGGTCTTTCTCTTCTGGCTTCACTATCCGCTGCAAACCATGCTGGGTTTGGTGGTAGATCCATTTGTCACTGCCGCCTTTACCCTCGCCATTATCAACGCCATAGCGGTGGCCGACGTGCTGCGACGAGTCTTGTCTGAGTTTCCCGAACAATACGTCACCGCCGGCAAGGTCTGCGGCATGAGTGCCTGGCAAATTCTCTTGCATATTCAGTTGCCCATTTTGCTGAGACAGACTGTGCCTGTCTTGCTCATGATTCAGGTGAATATGCTGCAAGCAACTTTGTTTGCCAGTTTGATTTCAGTACCGGAAATTTTCCGCGTTGCTCAGCAAATCAATGCCCAAATTTATAAACCTGTAGAAATTTATACGGCTCTGGGAATTCTTTTTCTGGCTATATGTCTGCCTTTAAACGGGCTGGCCCTGCTTTTGAAATCGCGTTTTACCCGCGACTTTTCAGAAAAATAACCATGGAGTTTTAGAATAATGCTCAAAGGAGTCAATTTAAAAAAGTCATTCCATGGTCACAACATTTTAAATGGTGTTGATCTTGAACTTGAACCGGGGCAAATTTCTGTGATCATCGGTCCCAGCGGATCGGGTAAAACCACTTTGTTAAAGGTGTTGGCCATGCTTGATTTGCCCGAATCAGGCTCGATTCATGTTGATGATTGGAGTATGGAATTTCCCATAAGTCAGGGGAAAAAACTGCAGCCACCATGGCCTAAAGTGACTGTGGTTTTTCAGCAGTTGTTTTTATGGCCGCATTTGACTCTGCGCCAGAACCTTACGCTGCCTGTAGTCTTGCTTTACGGCAACGAAAAGCAGAATAGTGAAAAAATTGAAGAGCTGGTCAGCTTGTTTGATATGAGTGGTTTTATCGACAGGTATCCCAATCAAGCATCATTAGGACAAAGGCAGCGCGTGGCTCTGGCACGGGCCCTGCTTTTGCGTCCCAAATATTTGCTCTTAGACGAAATTACTTCTTCGCTTGATGTGGAACAAGTGGCTATTATTCTCACCCACTTGAAAAAATTGGCCCAGTCTGGAATTGGTATTTTGACTGTTACTCACCTTTTGCATTTTGCCCAAGAAGCGGCTGACCGCGTGGTCTTCATGGCTGATGGACAGATTATTGAAAAAGGTGGCAAAGAGGTATTGATTAATCCAATGCAGGAGCGGGTCAAGCGCTTTCTTTCAGTTATTGAATCGGCCAGCTGAGTTATACTTTACCCGTCATGGTAATCAATTTTCTGTTAGACCTCAGAGAAAAAATAATGCACAGAATGCCTGCACCGATGCTCTTTTTAACTTTAATAGCATCAGGATTTTTGGCTTTATTGCTGACTTCTTGCTCGTCGACGCTGGTGACAAGTAAAGATCAAGCATCCCATTCAGTTTATGAGCGAGTGATGAAATCAGGCGTTATTCGTTGCGGTTATGTGATCTACAATCCGGGCTGTTTGAAGGATCCCAATACGGGAAAATTGTCAGGCATCGGCATTGAAACCATTGAGCAAGTGGCTAAAAATTTGCAGTTGAAAGTAGAGTGGACCGAGGAAGTGGGCTGGGGCACTATGCTTGAGGGTCTGCAGAGTGATCGTTATGACATTATTGCCACACCAATCTGGACCAATTCAAACCGCGCCCGGCTGGTTGATTTTAGCGATGCACTCTACTACAGCCCCATCGAGGTGTGGGTAAAGGCCGGGGATAAGCGCTTTTCTCCAGCCACACTCAGTACATTAAACTCGCCTAAGTATGTGGTTGCCACCGTGGATGGTGAAACGGCCGAAGTGATCGCCGGCGAGGATTTTCCTCTGGCTAAAAAGCTTTCTTTGACGCAACTTTCAGGCGTAGAGCAAGTTTTACTCAATGTGGCCAGTGGCAAAGCCGATGTATCTTTTGAAGAGCCCGCGGTAGCCAGAGCGTTTCTTAAGCATAACCCTGGTTCGATTGAAGCACTGAAGCTAGGTAAGCCTATTCGAGTATTTCCCAATTGCTGGATGTTTAAAAGAGGGCAAATGGAATTCAAGAATATGATTGACACGGCCCTGGCTCAGCTGATTAACAGCGGATTTGAAGAAAAAGTAATTGATAAATATGAGACTTTCAAAGGCACGCTCTATCCTGTTGCTTCACCTTATCAGGCGCCTTCTCCGCAAAAGTAAAAATAGAAGGCCTCAGAGATGATCTTTACCAGTCTTGAATACATACTCTTTCTGCCCATTGTTGTGGCGCTTTTTTGGCTTTTGCCGAGATTTTGCCGGCTGCCCATGCTGCTTGTGGCCAGTTACTACTTTTACATGAGTTTCATTCCCCAATTTATTTTATTGATATTGCCTATGACTCTGGCTAACTGGCTGTGGGGCAAAGTAATGGCCCGTGATCACGCTAGTAAGCGCAATTTAGCCATTGGTATCGCCGCTAATTTAGTTGTTCTGGCGATATTTAAATACGCCAACTTTTTTGCTGATTCGTTTGAGCGAGTGGCGAAAGCAGCTAGCGGCAAAGATCTGTTCAATTTCGATTTGCATATAATTTTGCCTCTGGGTATTTCGTTCTTTACTTTTGAGTTTATCCACTATCTTTTTGAAATTTATCGCGGCAAAAAACCAATTGATTCTTTTGTGGTTTTTGCCCTTTTTGCTGCATTCTTTCCCACCCAAATTGCTGGCCCAATCAAGCGCTATCCTGATTTTCTCGAGCAGATGAAAGCCGACAATAAAATTCAGCTTTCTTATTTTGATGAAGGCATTCCGCTGATTATCATCGGCATGGCCAAAAAATTATTGTTGGCCGACAATCTTGCTGTCTTCGTGCAAATGGGCGTCAGCAGCCCTTATAACTACAGTGGCTTGGAGTTATGGCTTTTTGCCTACGCCTTTGCTTTTCAGATTTATTTTGATTTTTCCGGTTATACAGATATTGGCCGCGGCTCGGCCATGCTCTTCGGCTATCACATACCGATTAATTTCAATATGCCTTATATAGCGTCGAACATTTCAGATTTTTGGCGCAGGTGGCATGTCTCCCTTTCCACCTGGCTGCGCGACTATCTTTTCATTCCTCTGGGTGGTTCCAGAGCCTCACAATGGATGGTTAATCGTAATCTTTTCCTCACCATGGCTCTTGGTGGTTTGTGGCATGGTGCCGCCTGGAATTTCGTCGTCTGGGGCATTTATCACGGCCTGGCTTTGATTGCCCACCGCGAATTTTCAATGTGGAAAGAGGCTACTGCACCGGTTAAAACTTTCCTTGCCAGGCCCGGGGTGGCAATCTGTTTTCATTATTTCTCGCTCTTTCTCACTTTTCAGACTGTCTGTATCGGTTGGGTTTTCTTCCGTATGCAAGATATTGGTTTGGCCTGGGTGATGGTTCGCCGCATGCTCACTCTGAGGCCGCTTTACAGTCTGGCCGACCATCAATTTTTAGTGATGAAACCAGAGCTGCCTGTGGTGGTGCCAGTGGTGATTATTATGGTGATGGTGTTGTTGCTTGCTAATTTGCCAATCTCAGCTTTAAACGAGAAAAAAGTTTTTCAAAACCTGCCGGCCTTTGTTAAAGCTGCCTACTGCGCCATTTTGATTTTGACCATGATAATTTTTCTGCCCGATACTTCGCAGCCTTTTATTTACTTCCAGTTTTAGACTGCTTGGTCGATTTGTCTGTGTCAGGCATTTTTATAGTTGCCATAACGCTTGTACTGGTGGGTCTCAGCACTCTTCTCAAGTATCTGGCGTTAGTCTCCCATGGTCTAGGCAAGTAACCTGTCAGTTTTTTCAGGCTGCGTTTTGCCGCCATTGTGCGCTCTTCATCCTGATAAAAGCCGGCGCCCAAACCCAGGCCCTTGTAAGTCAAGCCTTTTTCGTCTCCCGCCTCATTGCGCACTACAATTAGCAATTCTTGAATGCAGCGGTTGAAAAGTTCGGGATCTTTGTCGACTTGGTTTGATAGTTTCTCTTCCAGTGCGGTCGCATAAAGACTATGCACGTCTATGTCATCAGGATCTAGCTTCACTGCCTTAGCGAGCAACACAATTGCTCGTTGATAATTATTGTGGCGCAGATGCTGTCTGGCTGTCATAAGCAAAGTGCGAGCGTTGCTTTCGCCGAAGGCGTCATCGTGATCGCGTAGAGGCTGCTGAGTATCTGTATTTAGATTTTCCCCGCTATTTTGGGCCTGGGCTATGTTGCCACTGAAGCCCCAGCCATTGCAGCAAGTAGCTAACAGTATGCTCAGAAATTGAGTGCCAAATTTGACGGGCATATTGATCTTCAGACTGTTTAATAATGTCATTTTTCTCTGCTCGTTTCGGCAATGCGTGCTTATAAAAACAGAGCGGTAGGGATGTGTCAAGTGGCTCTGTGATTGCTCTGTAAAGAATTCCATACAGTCTTTACGTAGTATCGGATGTGGTGTGCAGCCGGCTGAAGTTGGCTCCTGTGAAGGTTAATGCGTGTCTGTCAAATCAATAGGCTTAACCGGGCAACCAAAGTAGCGAAATTATTGAACCGAAGAAAACGGCTTTCGCGATTTTTGTGTAAAGGTACAAAAATATAAAAATAATTTGGCGTCAGAATATTTGGGCCAAAAAAATGAACTTTTTGCTCTGTTTTTACGTTGTTAGTAATAGGGACGTTAAGCAGCAATGGAGGTTTAAGCTGTGGAAGAAATTTTGTATTGCGCCGGTTGTTTGTTTTCGGCAATTTATCTGGTGATTTTAGCCCTATGGGTGACCAGGCTATGATCTTTTTCACTTATATATGCAGTAAAAAATGCCATACTTGACGACCGTTGCCATTGGGAGAATATCCTCATTACGGTTTCTAGCCTTGAATCACCGCAGTATTTGCCGGCCGTGGACGGCCTGCGCGCCATATCTATACTGGGTGTGCTGGCTTTTCACGGTGTCAATTTCTTGCATTGTGCCTTCGGGCGCGGCGGCTGGCTGGGCGTTGACATATTTTTTGTAATTTCAGGTTTTCTCATTTCGCGCCTGGCCTTTGCTGAAATTGAGCGTACCGGCAGCTTTAACGTCAAACGGTTTTTCACCAGCCGGCTATTGCGCATTAGCCCGGCAGTCTGGGTGATGCTGGCCTTTTGCGCCATATTCAATCCGTTCAATACGGTTGAGAGCGTCAATAGAACGGCTATTGCCATCGCCGCGCTCAATTTGACCGACTATGACTTGGCCCTGCAATGGGGCAATTCGGGAAAATCACTGGTGGCGGTGTGCTGGTCGCTGGCAATTGAAGAGAAATTTTATCTACTCTTTCCTTTCCTGATGCTTTTCTACAAACGGTTTCGCACTCCCGCCATAATCGTGGCGCTGATTGTGATAGCAGAAGCCTGGAAAGGGTATTTGATTGGTTCAGGAGTGGAGTGGGTGCGCATCACCGCTGCCTTTGACACCAGATTTGACGAAATTTTATTTGGCTGCCTGGGCGCCAGTATTCTGGCTCAGGCTCAGTGTCAGAGTGCCAGACAGCCAGCCAAACAGTACGTAGTTAGAGCCATGGCTGTGCTGGCTCATCCGCTCACCACCACGCTGATTGCCATTGCCGCCTGGTATTTGTTGCGGCACTTCATGCATCCGACCGAGTTGATAACCACCGCTCAGAAGCAGCTTTACTGGCTCTTCTTTGTGCCTGTTTTTGCTTCGCTCATTAGTTTGCTGCTTATGTCTTTTGCTCTGGCACAATCAAGCGGGCGCGTCAGCTGGCTGGCTAAATTGCTGAGTGTGCCACCAATGCTGGCCGTAGGAAAACTTTCTTACAGCATTTACTTATGGCACTCTGTGGCCTTTTTCGCTATTTCTCAACTAATAGGAGACGTGGGCATTGTCTCTGACCTGGCCAAAGTGGCATTGACGCTAGTGGTTGCTACCGCCTCTTATTTCTTGATTGAGAAACCTTTCTTGACGATTAAAAAGCGTATGGCCGTTAGAGCTTTAGATTTAAAACTTGACGGGGCCGTAACCACAGGTGGTGCGCCAAGAGTGCCCGCTTCTATTTCTACCGGGGTTTAAATGACTACTCTCATCACTCCGCTATTAGTTGAGAGTAAAAGTGAAAGTGCTGCGCATAGTCAGCCTGCGCCTCCGGTTATTAAGAAAGCCATAAAAGAAGACGGCAATACTTTTAATATCGTCAGGCTGGTAGCGGCATTAATGGTGATTTTTTCTCATTGTTTCCCCCTGCTGGCCAAGCCTGACAGAACTGGGTACGGTGAGTGGCAAGGGCCCCTTGCTGTCTGGATTTTCTTTGTCATCAGTGGTTTCTTGATCACCGGCAGCTACAAACACACAGGCAATATAGCCATTTTTGTTGGTTCGCGAATACTGAGAGTCTGGCCGGCTTTAATTGCGGTGACTTTGATTTCTGTTTTCGTCATTGGTCCTGCTGTGACAACATGCAGCCTGCCGGCATATTTTGCTAATCCGGCCACCTTTAACTATCTACAGAATATTCAGCTGCTTTATATTCATTACCCTCTTCCTGGTGTGTTTGAGCACAATTTATATCCTGGTGCTGTCAATGGATCAATCTGGTCTATTCCCCTAGAAATTCTCATGTATCTGGTCACCTGCATACTTGGAGTTTCAGGCCTATTGCGTCGGCGTTATTTGGCTCTGGCAGCATGGACAGTGCTTTTCATTTCAGGCTTGCCGAATATTGGTTCGCCCAATATCGACAAGCTTCAGCCTATTGCCTGGCTGGGTACTCTAGCAACTATTAAATATCCGGTGCTGTGCTATTTAACCGGCACGCTGCTTTATCTTTTTAAAGAACAAATACGCCCATCAATTCGGTTGTCAGTTTTACTGCTTGTGGCCGCTGCACTTTTTGCCAAAATAGATCTCTATACGGCTTCAATAGTGCTTTTACCTCTGGGCATTCTGACTTTCGCCCTTCGGCCAACCAAGATCAATCTGTTCAGCAAGCTCGGCGACTATTCTTACGGCATTTATTTGTGGGCTTTCCCTGTGCAACAGCTGCTTGTGCACTTCTACCCACGTTTGAGCTTCTGGCAATTGTTCATATTCGCCAGCGTGCTTTCAATTGGCTGCGGTGCAATTTCATGGTACGTGGTTGAAAAGCCTTGTCTGGCATTCAAGAAAAAACTTCCGAAGCTATACGCCATGTGGGCCGCAGACTAAGAGGCGAAATAGTCTCAGCTAAGCCCTGCTTCAAACTGGGGCTGACCAGCCGAAGCAGTCTAAAGTGTCATCAATACTGAGATTATTGTCTAAAGCGTACGTCACGGCGATAGTGGCCTGCTCTAGTTGAATCAAATTGTGATCAAGATAAGTCTTGCATTGGGCGGCCAGTTCAAGCACGCGCTGGTCGATTAATTTGGCGTCAAATAATGTTTTTAGCAATGGTTGTCTGTTCGCTAGAGCTAGTGCTGTTGCTATTTGCAGCTCTTTATCGGAAAGCAGACCCGCTTTTTTCAGAATGTCGGCCACTTCATATTTAGGTCTCTCGTCTTCTTCATCGGCCGATTCATTGAGCGCCGCAAGAGCCCGGTTGAGATCTTCGTTAGAGGTGGCGAACTGAATCTGTTTAACTATTTGAGCGGCTTGATCTTCAAAGAGCATGCCTTCGCGAATCATTTTCAATAAATATGCAATGGCCTGCATGCAAGGGCCAGTAGCAAAGCCGCTTTCTACTATAATTTGGTCGAGCGGTTTTTCTTCAGTCACTTCCAGTTCTCGTGCCGCCATCAGTTGGCTTTCAGAAATAGCGCCAGCCATTACCAGCAGTTCGCCGCTGCCGAAATCACCCTGAGCCATACTGGCATCTATATTACTTTCCTGCAGTGACTGAGCCAAACTAATGGCTCTAAGCCTGGCATTTTTAAGGGCAAATATTATTTGGTTGCGCTCGGCCACCTCTGTGCGTATCAATTTTTGCGCCATGAGCGCTGAATTAAGGCCGGCACGAGCGACTATACCTTTGCTCAAGAGCACCATGCCTAGTGGCAAGCCACTTTCTGCCGCTGCAATCATACTTTCTTCTACTTGTTTAGGCGAAACAAAACCGGCCTGCATCAAAATCTCGCCCAGGCGATTACTGGTAGGCACAGGCTTGATTTCTGCTTTAGGTGCCAGTTTGAGCAGGGCGTCGTCAAGGCTTAGGCCTTCTCTGGCAACAATGTTGAGAGCGCGTACAGCGTGATCGACAGGGAGAGCTTTATCTTTAATGCGTGATTGCACTTCGATGGCTGTAGCCAGCAGTGGATCGGTCAGATGCCCGTGCATAGTAAGAATGCGACCAATGGGCAGGCGCATTTTCACTGCCAATCTGTTTACTTCATCTAAAAGCTCTGGTGCGACGATACCGCTACGTACAAGCAGATCCCCGATTTGCATTGTGGCAGCGTTGGCCGTCGCTTCTTCGGACATTAATCTCTCTTACTGGTGCGGGCGAGAACGATTGGGAAGGTGCCTTCTTTGGCCTCGGCATGCGCGTCAACAGCGGCTTGAATTAGTGATTCAAGATCTTCACCGTCAGACGGTAGATTGGCAACACCGAATGCTAGAGAAAGATTGGCTTTGTCGATACCGGGCACCAGGGGAGTAACCGTTAATGAGTCTAGTACACGATTGGCTACGAAAGCCGCCTGTGACGCTTTGGTGTTGGGCATGAGAATGGCAAAATCTTGACCGTAGAAGTGAGCCAGGGTATCTAGTGGTCTTTTCACCAGACCAATACGGGTAGCCGCTGTAGCCAGGGCCTCCACCGGTAAGGGATCTTTTTCGATAATGCCACTACTGCCGGTGCGCTTGAGCATCAGTTCAAAAACTACCAATGACATGGGCCAGTTGTAAGCATCGTAGCGGTAGTATTCATATTCCATAAAGTAGAGCAGTGCTTCGCAGCTCATTACACCAGTATCAGTGCGAATAAAATTGTACGCAAGGTTTTGAATAATTTGTTTGGAATCGCCCAGAAAATCTAAGGCGCCACCACGGGTAGCGGCAGGAGGGCGAATTTCGAGTAAGCCGCAATAAAGCAAATTGAAGAGTAGCGGTGCCCACTGAGTTTGCTCCATGGGCCGATCGCGCAGCAGATCTGTAAATGTGGTTTTATGCTTAAGCGACTCATAAACTTCTTTTTGCGCGGCAAAGTCGATTGGCACGCCTTTGGTCAGCATCAATTTCAGTTCAGGCTCACCCAGATTTTTTTGTTTCTGCACCAGAATAGATTCGTAAACCAGGCCTGCTTTCTCAAGATGTTTAAGCTGGTCTAAAAGGGCTATTCCTTCCAATACTGAAGTTTGTAAACTTTTTTCTACCGAATGCATCTCGGTGCGCACGCTTGGTTTAAAAAGAAAGTTGCCGGAGCGCCAGGTGACCAGCTCTTTAATCGCTTCATCACCGCGATTAGTGGAAGTTTGAGCGTCTTTAGGAATTCCGTTTTCAAAATAAACATGACCGACTGCGGCTGAACCAGCCACTTCCAATTTGCCGGTCAATTGCTGCATGCCAATTGTGGTCAGCACATTGTTCATAGGATTGGTTTCGATAGAACCCTCCATCTGAGAGGCAGGTCTGACCGGTGCTGCGGCAATGGTGGCCGGAGCGTCGGAGAAAAAGTCGGCGGGCAAAGTACCATCAGGCATCTGATTGCCGGGTGCAACTTGACCAGGAGCCGGTCCGGCCTTAACTACAGGGTTAAAAGCGCTGCTGGAAAAACCAGGATTGGGCTGGGGAAAATTATTAGGTGCTTGAGGCGGGGCCTGTGGAGGTGCCAAATTGTTGTTGGCGGACTGTTGATATTGAGTAAAGTTGCCGGTACCGGTAGACGATGCCTTTTGTATAGCCTGGGCAAAACTACCGCTGGGTGTGTTCGGTTGCGGCTGCTGGAAGTTGCCTGCTGGCGGTGATTGAAAACTTCCGCTGGCCTGGTTTTGGAAACTTCCGGTTGATTGATTTTGAAAACTTCCCGTCGATTGAGTTTGACTCTGGGGCGCATTCTGGAAGGTTGAAGACTGCTGGTTAATGGGCTCCACGCGCCAGCCGCCGTCCGAAGCAGCAGGGCTAGTCTGCTGCTGACCGCTAGCCTGCGGGTTCGGTATGACCGGCTGATTGCCGGAATTAGTAAATGTCGTGCCTGTTGGTGACATAGCGGCCATGCCCTGTCGGGTACCAAATTGGCCGCTCACATTGGGCGTGAAAGACCCGGTGGCTTGCGATTGGACCGCCTGCACCGTGCCTGTTGTTTTCTGGTGGGCGACGTCAAGCATGGCCACAACGTCGTAGATCATGTGTACGTCTGAAGTTTCAAAACGCCAGACCATTTTCGATTCGCGGCCGTCGTTTTCCCAGATATTCCAAACAGGGTGCGGTGTTACTCTGTCAAATTTAACGTGAATGCTGAATGACCGATAAGTATCGGGCACCTGCCAGACAAGTTCTACTTCACGCGCACGGTTTTCTCGTGCTTGCTCGTAGAGCGTCTGCAGCTCCTTGACGCCTGGTGCGACAGTTTGCTTGGGAAGCTTGATTTTAGACTGATCTGGACCCCGGCCTGGACGAAACATAAGTGATTCTTCATTAGTAATTAGGTTACTAGTTTAAGGTACCACGGCAAGATTGACATCAATCTCATCAATTCAATATAAGCTAGGAAAGAGGCAAAAGTTGCATTACTCTCATGGGAAGCGGGTTGCGGTGTGATAGCATCTTGCCATCTGGTCTCTAGGCTTGCTGCTACTCAGGAGTTCCGTGTCGTTTCGAGTTGAAGTCTCAGCGCTTGCCAAGCGCTATAATATTTACGACCGTCCGATAGACAGGCTCAAGGAGCTGATGTGGCGAAACACGCGTTGCTATCACAAGGAATATTGGGCGTTAAGAGACATTAACATCCAGTTTGCCGAGGGTGTTACAGCTTTGATTGGCCCCAATGGTTCTGGAAAATCTACGCTTCTGCAAATCATTGCTGGGGTTCTTGAACCCACTGAAGGCACGGTTAAAAGAAACGGCCGCATTACAGCAATATTGGAGCTGGGAGCCGGTTTCCAGGCTGACTTTACCGGCAGCGAAAATGTGATTTTAAACGGTATGATTTTAGGTATGTCGCAAGACGAGATTATGGGCAGACTCGATTCAATTGCCGAATTTGCTGAACTGGGAGATTTTTTCGATCAACCAATTAAGACTTATTCAAGCGGTATGGTGGTGCGCTTGGCCTTTGCCACCGCTGTTAGTGTCGATCCTGAGATTCTAATTGTAGATGAAGCGCTGGCAGTGGGCGATTCTTATTTCCAGAAGAAGTGTAAAGACCACATCTGGAAGATGAAGGATCTGGGTAAGACCATTATTTTCTGTACTCACGATATGGGCGCTGTTAAAGACTGGTGCCAGCACGCCGTGCTTTTGAATGGCGGAAAAATAATGAGGCAGGGGCCAGTGCAAGAAGTGGTGCCTCTGTTTGAAGAATTAATGGACAATCGTGAACTGGTAGTAGAGAAGAAATTCACTGCACCGGTGGCGGTGGCCAAGCCCAAGCGATTCAGCGAGCCGCAGTCTGTTTAGAAGTCTACAGATCTAAAAGTCTAAAAGTGAAGTAATGTCGAATTTAGTTTCAATACTCTTGCCCGTTTACAATGGCCAGAAATATCTGAAATCGGCCATTGATAGTGTTTTAGGCCAGACACATCAAGACTTTGAATTAATTGCCTGCGATGATTGCTCAACCGATAATTCATATGCAGTTTTGCAGGAATATGCGGTGGCGGATGAGCGCATTAAGATTGTTAAAAACCAATCGCAGCAAGGTCTATTCGGGAATTACAATCAGTGTTGGCAGCGCGCTCAAGGCACACTGATTAAGCCGTTTGCCCAAGACGATATTCTTTACCCGCACTATTTAGAAGAAGGTGTAAAAACACTTTCTCAAAATTCACATATAAAACTGATGCTCAGTGCTCGCAATTTAATTGACGAAAACGGCGCTGTTTTAGAAAACGTATCACCACTGCCGGCTGGTCTCTATCAAGGCAAAGACCTGATCACCTGGAGTTTGATTTTTCTCACGAATAAGCTCGGAGAGCCGGTCACCGGCATGTTTAGAGCGGCTGATTTAGATTATGGTTATGACACCAGATATTTCCATTATGGCGATCTGGAGTTGTGGTTTCGCCTGCTTTCTCAGGGTGATTTGTCGTTCAATGATCAGGTGCTTTGTGCCTTCCGCCGGCACGAGGGCGGAACTACAACGGCCAATCACCGTCATCTGTTTGACCTAGTTGACGCCATGCGTATTTGTCGGCAGTATTACAGCTATCTGGAAAAAATCGGTGAAAGCAAAGAGCACCTCTACCGCCGCTTGATAGAGTATTCGGCGCTGTCAGTGGCTCATTTAACTGCTGAGACTGGTGGCAATGAAAGCATGGTGCGCCGGCATGGTGCCGAACCGGGCCCCAATTGCGGTATCAATGCCGACGATGATTTTGCCGAGCTGCTTTATTTATCGCTTGCTTACATTACACCGCTTCTGGCAGAGTTAGATCATGCTAAAGGTTGCTTGACTGAGTTAGACGGCCTGCGTGCTCAGATGAACTCACGCAGTCACCAGGCCGTGGGCTGGTTGATGACCTCGCTCAGGCGGGGGCGTTAGTCACGTGAGGCTGCCTTTCCCTAAAATAATGCAAGCGCTATCGAAGCACAGCTATTGTCTTGTGCCTGCTTTGATTTGCTTTGTTGTGGTTACTTTCTTTCATTTTCGGGTGCTCAATAGCCGCGCGGTTTTCTTTGCCGATTCTGCCGGTTATTTAGTCTCGGCAACTGAAATCAGATCCGCTCTCATGGCTCTTCTCACGTTTGACTTGAGCCAGGCTTGGAGTGTGCTTTCAGCCAGACCATTTGTAGAGCGCTTCTTAATTGATGGCCCCGTAATTCCTATCTGGGGTGCGCTTACTTTTGCCATTGTTGGTAAAGCACCCAACTCTTTTGCCTGGCCGGTGATAATTTTTGCCCTGGGTCTTTTAAATGCACTGGTGGCATTAATTACCGCAGCTCTGGTGAAAATTGCTTTGCGTTCAAAAATCGCCGGTTTTGGCGCTGGTCTGGCCTGGGCGTTCTATCCAGGAGCCGCCTATGCCTCAGGACGTTACTTAACTGAACCGCTTACGGTTTTCTATATCGTGGCATCGCTGGCTGTGGGTTGCGCGCTAATCAGCAACAAGAATAATGCGCGTTTGCGCTTGATACTATGCGCGGTGCAAGGTTTACTTGCCGGTAGCGGTATCTTGCTCAAGCCTGCGCTGCTGCCGCTCTTTGCCTGTCTTACTTTTGCCCCCATAATACTCAGTCAGCCCTGGCAGCAGAATTTCAACCTGAGCCAGTTCAAATCGGCTATTGTGGCTTTAGTGTGTTTTGCCAGCGCACCACTGACCTGGGCAACCTACACAACCTTCGCTGAAGGCCACATCTATTTTTTCCCGCAGCGGGTACCTCTGCTTAATATTGTCGTCGGTCACGATTTAGAGACTGACGGCTGGTGCGCCATTACCAATACTCCTACTTTTTGCACCCTCACTGGCCTGGGTAATTCTTTTGCGGTTCTGTTGTATAGCTGGCAACATAATTTTGCTGAAACAGCCGAGCTTTACTTTCGCAAAATTCCACGCATCGTCGGATTCGTCTGGAACGATTTTAAGCAGCCATTTTATGGCGTCACTCTTTTGCAGCAAAATTTTGTGCATTCGGTACTGGTAGCCCTGGCGGCCTTTGGCGCTGTGATATTTTGTTTTCAGTTTAATTCGCTGCGCAAAGAAAAGCCTGTGCTTTTTTATTTGCTGGCTACGTCAATTCTAACAATTGGCAGTCACATTGTCATGTATATGCCCTTTGAGTCTTGCCCGCGATACGGTTATCCGTCGATGCCGTGCTTTGTCATTCTGGCTGCCTATGGCCTTCACCGCGCTCTAAGTCAGAGCACCCGCAGTAAAAGCTATTTCTGCCTGGCCGGTTTGCTCGCTACTGCAGTACTTGTTAATCTCAATTTAACGTCATTCTTTGCCGGAAGTATTGATTTTACTGTTGCAGTATTTATCAGTACAGCCATTAAAGTGCTGGCAATTGCTGCAGCGTCTTTCTATAGCTGCAAACTTGCTGGTTCACTGACAGCAGCTGATGCAACACCAACATCTGAGCTGTGCATAAAATGTAGTTGGATCATCAGCCTATCGGCGCTCTTGCTTTTAGTCTCATGCCCTACCTATCTTTCATCTACAAAAATAGATGAGTGGCGCGAAACATCTATGAGCTTGCCGCTCGGCGCCAAGCTGGAAAAAGTGGCAAACCTACCGGAAGCTGCCCTGAAGCCACAATCGACCATGTTTTATGTGCTCGTAGACAGCAATAGCACGGCTTTTACATGCAAAGTCAACGATGTTGATATAGTCGGCAATTTTGTTCCTATCGCCAGTCAAGATTTGTCACTGGAAAAATATGTGGGCCTTGGTCGCATGCTCGCTTTCGTTACAGATAGGCCACTGGCGAGCTTCAGGCAATGGCGTATGTTAGAACTGCCACGGGCGTCATTAAAAGCCGGAGCAAATACTATCGAACTGACTGCCACCACAGGTGATGTGAGAGTATTTGCCGATCGTGTGGGCGAGAATGAAAAAAATTACCGCCTGCCGTCGCGCTCACTTTACAGCTATAGCAAGGCTATAGGTACCGGTTATGAGATGGAACCTCGCCTTATGGATAGCGTTGGCCAAACTCTAAATAGTGAAAACCAGCCGAGTTCAGTCTGCGCCAGAGTTTTTTTCATGGTAAGCACACCGGCGGTCGGCACTCCGAGCTACGTTCAGCCTACTGTAGAGAGGTCGGTTGCTTTAGATTTTGCCGCACCGTTGTTTGATCTGGTGATGCATTTACCTGGTAGCAATGCCGATGAAATTTCAGTCAATCGCTATACGGTCAAAGATGCTAGAACCGCTGGTGTGACAATGAAGTTACCGGCCTGGTGCACTCTTGCCGATCAGTTCAAACTGCATTTGAGTGGAGAAGTCATGCCTACTGGAAAAACCAGAGATGCTGGCATACTGGCCATTGTTTATGGCCCCAGTGGTGTAACTCTAAACTCTACCCTGCCTTCTCCGGCACCATATTTTCACACTGGTGATGGTTGGACAAAGTTTGATTTTACCGATTTTCTCTATAACAAAAACCACAATATCGATCAGGCCACAATTGTGCTGTTTCCTGGCCGCGCCGAGCAAATTATGCAATACGGTCTTGATCAACACATCGGCAGTTTCCTTTTCAGAAACGTCAAATTGACTTTGACCGAGATCAAACCCACGGATCTATCGACTTGTGAGAGCAAATTGTATTGATTTAGCCTGGTTTTTCACGGTAATGAAGCCCAACTAATTTTGCCTGGTTCTTTATATCTTAATATGGAGCATTAATGAGAAGCTCGGCCATACTACAGGATTAATTTCATGAATTCAGACTCCTCTCACTTGCTTGAAAACACTAAAGTGGTTGTTTTTGGCGGAACGGGCTCTCTGGGCCAGAAGCTGGTACAGCGCATTTTAGCCGGCGAGTGCGGCATTCCGAAAAAGCTCGTTATCATTTCGCGAGATGAAGCCAAGCAATATCAGATGAAAATCGACCTGGAGCATCAGAACCAGGCATCTACTCAAGAAGTTATTTATAAGAAAGGCCTTTCGCCAGTAGAGTTTGTCATCGGTGACATCCGCGATTACGCTTCTGTGCAAAGTGTATTGTGCGAGGCTGATTATGTCTTTAGCACGGCCGCTCTTAAACAAGTGCCCACCTGCGAGTATTTCCCTTTTGAAGCTGTAAAAACAAATTGCATCGGCATGCAAAATATTATTAGTGCCGTTAAACAAGGCAGTTATCCGGTCAAGATGGTGCTCGGTATCTCGACAGACAAGGCCTGTAAGCCGGTCAACGTCATGGGCATGACCAAAGCGCTGCAAGAGCGCATGCTGGTGCAAGCTAATTTAGACAACAGTAAAGGCACTCGTTTTGGTGCTGTACGTTATGGCAATGTAGTGGCTTCGCGGGGTTCTGTGGTGCCGCTCTTCGCCGAACAGATTTCACGCGGCGGCCCTGTCACAGTTACAACTGAAACAATGACTCGCTTTTTACTGACTTTAGATCAGGCTGTCGATACTATTTTTGCCAGTGTGCGCACCGGCACCCCTGGCGACATTTATGTTCCCATTATTCCGTCCGCGAGAATTATCGACGTGGCCAGAGCAATTATTGATGACAACGATATTCAAATTAAAGTCACAGGCATCAGACCCGGCGAAAAAGAGCATGAGATCATGATCTCGGAAGAAGAATCCTATCGCACCATTAAAAGAGACGGATATTACGTCATCCTCCCCATGCTGCCGGAATTACAACCACCAACTATTGAGACCGCTCTCAAAGGTGGTCTGGAATATAGTTCTAGCGTTGTTACCATGGAAAAAGGTGACATTCTCAAAATGCTGCGCGATAACAAGCTTTTGCCGGCTAAAGCTGAAGCGGCAATGAAAGTCTTGAAGTAATAGCTTAAAGAGATAGCTTGAAGTAATAAATTTGACGCACTCTGAAAACGTAAACTACAGAGCTTCTCAGGCTGACTCACTAAGTGTGATTATACGTTTTCATGCTGGTGCCTCTTTAGAGTTACTGAGAGAAGCGCTGCGTTCCATAGAACAGCAAAATCATGAAAATCTTGAACTGGTTTTGTGCCTGCAAAATTGTGCAGATCTACACTCAGCTATTGGTAGTGCTATCAATGAGATTTGGCAGGGTACGCCGCCTCAGACAATATTCATTGATAGGCATGCGGCCGTTGGCGAAGATCTCCGGTCGGCGATGCTGAACGCCGGCATCAAAAATTCGACCGGACGGTTTATCTCCTTTCTTGATTATGACGATATTCTTTTTCCCGAATTTCACAGCAAATTGATTTCAAGATTAGTGCAATCTCCTTGTGCTGTGGCAGTGTGCGGCACAGGCTGCTCTTATGGCCGTTGGGAAAACGGAGCGTGGCAGGAGAAGCGCAGCGATAAATTTTTTGAAAATGGTAAAGATAAAGGCAAACTTGATTTGCTCGAAAGCAATTTTATTCCACTGCATTCATATGTTGCAGATACTTCGAAGTTTGATCGAGCACACTGGCAAACATCAGAAAATTTGTCACGCTTTGAAGACTATTTGCTCTTGCTCAATCTGGCTGCTCAATGTGACTTTGATTTTTACTACCATAATCAAGTTCTCTGTCAGTATCGCATTCGCGATGACGGCACGAACTCTACCTTGCAGGGCAGAGAGCAGGTTTCAACTGCTGAGCGTGACGAATGGGCGCAGGCTTTTAAGTATATTCAAGAGCAGAAAAAGGCTCTGGTATTTCACGTAAATGCCAGTGAGCTTGACGAGATTCTCAAAGCGCGCCAGAGAAGAGAGCAAGAGTTTCAGGCACTGAAAAAAGTCAGTGCCGATCAAGAAGAAGAGCTCACCTTGCTGCGCCGCGCTTTGCAAAGAAAGTCGGTTGTGGCCGTCTCTAAGATTTTGGCTGTTGCTTCAAACTTAAGGACAGCTTTGAAAAAGCATTAAAGCGTTGACGGTCGGCTTTACAGTTATGGTGCGCGGTACAGGCCTACCACAGCGCCATCCAGTGCTTTGAATGACTTAACAAGTTTGTAATTAGCTCTAATGAAAACAATTAATTGCTGGTGCGATAGTAAGTTTTGTTCGTCGGCAAATCTAAAGCCCTGATCACCGTCTTTAAGCACGTACCAGCGGTAGTTCAGTGCCTGTGCCTGCGTGAACTCTTCTTTGTCGCCTAATGCCGTCCACATGCGGCTTGTGGTGGGCCTGATATGCATACCCTGCAGTTGAGCCAGCAGCTCGAACTCGTGCACGTCAAGCCCTGCACCAGAGGCGGTGATATTGAGCCATGAAATGGTTTGTTTTCCATCACGCTCGGCAATGGTGGCTAAAATTTCGCCGGCCAACTCACCGGCTTCGCTGTTTGGATATGAATGTTGCCAGAAAACCACAGATTTCTTGTCAAAGAAGGGCGAGACATGTTCTCTCAAGTTGCAAGCAGTGAGGGATGTAAATGAACTAATGGCTGGCAAATTGATTGGATAAGGCGAAAAATTGAATGAAATAAATTGCACCGCCAAAACCATGCTCAACACTGACAAGCCAGCGTATGCCAGTTTCTTTTTTGCACTTTGCAAAAGTTGTGCAATTCCGACTCCTCCTACCACTGCTATAAGTATCACCAGTGGGGCCACATAACGATCACGGGCCGGTTGGTATGAAATCAGACTGAGAGCCAGAGCCGCAGGTAATATAGAGAACCATAGAATCAAAAGCTTTTTGTGTGTTTCTTTAGTCAGGCTGATAGCACCAAGCGCTGCGGTGAATAACACCAGAGGGCTAGCGCAGTAAATCCAGCTGCCCAGATAATATTTCAGGTTGAATATAATTCTCTCGGCGGCTGAGCCACGTTTTGAAAGTTCCACGGCAATTTCTTGGTTTTGTTTTTGCATTGAGGCAAAGTTGAGCAACGTCCATGGCAAGCAAAGAACCAGTATTGGTGCAGCGACCAGAGCTAAACTAAAAAGAGTTTTTTTGAGTGTGTTTTGTTTATAAGTTAAATAAGCATCTATTAGAAGTGGAAAACCGAGGTAGGCAATCGCTACTTGTTTTGACATTATTGCCAGGCCAAGCACTATGCCTGTAACCAGCGAATGCTTAACCGTTGATTTGCCGCCTTTCCAGTAAATGGCTGCCAGCCCTGCCGCCACCATGGCCGTTAGAGGCTGATCAATAAGTGCGCTATGGCTGAAATCACAGGTCAAAATACACATATTGACAAGGCTTATGGCAGCACCAACAGCGGTGCTGCGGCCGCTGATTGAAAACGCCATTACTCCTACACTACCGCTTAGCACCGTCAGCCAGAAAAGCTTTACTATTTGCAGAGAAAGAGTAGCGTTGTGACAAACAGCCATGGCGATGCCCATGGCCAATGTGCCAATCGGGGGATAGTAAGTATTGACCGAAAAAAAGCTGTGCCAGAAGCTCAGCCGCCAGGGCCTGGCGTGCTCTAGCAAATTGGCATAAGTCAGGCCATTCAACACATGATTGGCTTCATCACAGGCCGGCACATGCTTGTCGAAATAAAGCCAGGCCGAAAGGGCCAACAGAAAAAGTGCGGTAGTGGCAAAACCCAATTTTATCGCTTTGCTTTTTTCGCTATGGAGCATGCTCTTGCTCCAGCAGCACTGTTACAGGGTCGCTCAGTTCGTCCACTGTCACTCCGTTCTTGTCGCGCAACCGCAGCCGAATCTGATGGTAAGAGCCTGGGGTGAGGCTACCAGCATTGATCTCAATTCCGTTCGCTAAAGCAAAAGTCTGTTTTTCCATTACTGCAGCAGAGCCTTCATTATCAGGAAAATTTTCAAAAAAGGAATTGGCTTTGCTGACTTCAATTTGCATCGCATCGACATTTACACTGGCCTCGGGCGGCAGCTGTACGCGCGCTTTTAATTTTCCCCGGCTGAGAGCGGAGCTGATAACGCCTTCATATGATTCTGCGCCGTCAATTTGCAATACCGGCGCCACAGCTGAAGCTGGTACGAGCCTGCAATTTGATAATTCAATTTTGCGGCCAGGTGGTAGAAGCAAGAACAGCGATTCGATGGTCGGCTGAGAATACCAGTGCCAGTCTCGAGAAAGAGGCACGCGGATGAGCGTTTTTTTTGCGCCGATTACGCCTTTCGATTGATAATGACCGGCGCCCTTATCATTAATACTGACGCCCAATTTGACCGGCTGCAAAATTTTGTCTAAGACTGTTACCTCGGCTTCCAAATAGTCGACACTGAGCGGATTGACGCGCAGATTGTGAAAAGCCAGTGAATCTCCCTCGGCGATATGAGAAAGTATAACTTTGCTATTAGAAACAGGTGAGAGCTTAACTCCACCCAGGCGATGGGTATAGCCACTTTCGCTGCTGCTCAAAGCGAGCTCTACTGCTGCGGGCACCGCATTTGCAGGCAAATAATTGAGCTCTACAAATTTGCGTTCGGGCGAGTGCCAGACCAGAATTTTATTGCCTGCCAGTCTTTTAAAGCGGGTGCTGTCAATGAAGGGCGACTCGCTAAATTGAATCGGATCAAAAGTGACAAACTGCTCCGAGCGATCTTTGTCAGTAAAGGGCGGCTTCAAAGCAGTAGTAAAAGTATTGCCATTCAGAATCATGTGGGCGCCGCCGCGTCTTTTCGGTATACCGAGAATCGATATTTTGCTGGTAGCAGCTGCAGGTAAAGTTCGCGCTTCTTTGACTAGTTCTCTTACTTCCTGGCCGGCATGTACCCATTCGAGATTATTTGAGTAGGCCGCTTTGCCTAAAACTATAATGCAAGTCGCCACCGCCCCGGCACCAATGATGCTTACCGTGTTGGCGACCAGCTCAGGTAACTTCCTTCTTCGCCCTTGCAGTAGTATCAGTGACGGTGCCAGCAAAGCAAGCGGCATGGTGAGAAAGAAACAAAATCTTCCTCCTTCAAGGTCATAACCCAGGCCCCAGAGCTTATAGATAGGAGCCAGGCAGGTGACCAGCCAAATTAAAATAAAGAGTGACCAGCGAATACTAATGGTCAGGCTTGCCAGCCGCAAAATAATCAGTACCGCCAAAATTACATAACAGATTTGCAAAAATGGCTGTTGCCATGGAGCGGAACCAAAAACATTTTCTGCCAGGGGGAAAAATAAACGCTTCAGTGTATCGATATCAAGCCATCGTGAAAGAGCATTAGCTGCTTGCGAATCACCGATGCCCTGTACGTAGCCGCCTAAGAGTGTGCCGAGAGCCAGATAGCGCAAGATGAAATAAACGACGGTGGAAATCCATAATGGAGCCGCTAATTTGAAAGCACGGCGCAGGCTAAATGTCTGGCCAAAAAGAAGATATATGGCAGTCACCATGACTGGTGCGCCGATGGCCATTTCTTTTGTCCACATGGCTAGCCAGAAGCAGAGTACCGCAAGGCTAATGTAGCGCCGATAATTACTAGTGTTTCTTTCGGCTGCCACACTGAGATTGAGACAGCCTAGATAGAAAACCGCGCAAACAATGTCGACTCTTCCGACCACCCATGAAACGCTTTCACAATGTAGTGGTGAGACCGCAAATAGAGCGGCACTGAGAAGGGCAACCAGAGCGCCTTGCTTGTTATTTTGTCGATTGTGGTGGCTTTTGCTCAAGTTGTAAATGAGCCAGTAGAAGAGCACCACGAGCACATTGTATGAGAGTAAATTGGTCAAATAGTAGCCAAAGGCGTTAGCGCGCCAGAGACAAAAATCGGTGAAGAGGCTGACCATTAGCCATGGTCGCCAGACAGCCATACCTGGTACACGCATAAAATTGCTGGTGAAATCAGACCAGAGCAAATTGTAGTCACCGGCAAAAATATGGCTGGCGTAAGCGATCTCGCCAAAATCGTCAGCGAGGAAATAGCTGCCCAGGGTGCGGGCAAAAACCAGCCAGACAATGGCGCTTAGCACAACAACGTGTAAAAGAGGATTTGCCGCCAAGCGTAATTTTTCCATCAGAAAATTTCCTGCGGCGAATAAAAGGGATGGCAATTAATTTCGCGAGCAGATAGCTTAATCGAGGCTGACTTGTCTGGGTAAGAGCAGTGCAGCTGCAAATTTGTGCCATGGGTCTTGGCCAGGTTGACCACAAAAGATTGCTTCAGAGGCTGACCGGGGGTTATTTTAAGCAAGCCTGGCAGTGGCAGCTTGTGCTCATGGCCGTCTGCAGTCCAGGTGAGGTAAAGCTCAGGAGATAGTGGAGTAGCATCAATCAATGGTAGTGGTAGTGGTAGTGGTGCTTTATTATTTTTGTTTGTTGCCGGCCAGTTGATATTGATACCGAGTAACTGCTGCTGTGCTTGCACTAGAGCTGGTGCTATGGCCAGATGTGCTTCGCCTCCAGTGGCGCTGGTTGCTGCTGGTTTAATTTCAGTTCTCAGCAGATTTCCCTTGACCTTAATCAGCCGCACATTTAAATCTAAACCTTCGCCGATGGCTTCGCTGGCCCCTTTGTATGAGATAGACCATTTGCCCTGGCGTGCCGGCACTTTTTCATCAAAACGAGGGTCTGTCAGCCCGCTGTCGTTCTCTACACCGTAAAAAGCTTTCTCCCACGAGTAAACCGCTCGGGAAGGAATGACATGACCGAGCCCAGCAGAGAAAAATTTAGAAGGTGCTGACGACTTTTGTTCAATGGTAATTTCGTTGGTGATCGTCAGTTGGTCTTTTTTTAGGGGAATGGCAAACCATTGCCGCAGATCACTGTTGCTTACTCCTGCAGGCCCGCTGAGGCAATCAAAAATGTAGGCGCACTCCAGGTAAGAGCCGCCAGAACTATTGGTTTTGAGATAATTCCAATCGTCTAATGAACTGATTGCGGCAATAGCTGAGCCCGACGCTAATAAGGACTGAGCATTAAGTGTGAGGTCAAATTGATTTTTTAGTAGTTGTCCCTGGTCGCTATCTACCAAAATGAACCACTGGTCGCCGTCATCTTTGAGAGCGCTCGCAGGCAATATAATTTGGCCGCTCAACTTTTCGCCGGGGCGGTTGAGAGCAATTATGCCTTCACCGGCCCGTCCATTGGCGCGCTGACTGATGGCACACAGGCCAATGGCAAGAATTGCCAGCGACACTGTCAAAAGGCGGGCTATGCGCTTACTCAATGGCTGCCAGTCTAAACGGTTAATAGTCAAATAAATAGCGACAAAAAAGGCAAGGGCGCAGGCCCCAGCTGTGATACCGCGGGCTATGAGATCTGTGCCTTGAACAATACAAAGACTGGCGGTGTCGCTGCCAAAAGAAAAAGGTGCTCTGATATCGTCGCGTAAATATAGAAGCAAAGCCAGACCTGATAGCAATACGGCTTTGGGAGCATTGGCGCGAGGATTGGCTTTGATCAGGTCAAATAGTGTAGTCAATGCTGCTGCTGCAAAAATGATAAAAGCCGGCATGGCCAGCAGGTTATAGCGAGGAACAGTAATGAAAGCAAGGTAAGGCAAATTCAAAACAACCAGTAGAAGCACCAGCAGTCTGCCTACGGTCAATCTGCGTCCGGCGCCCACTGTGGCCAGGCACAAGCCGCATAGCGAAAGCAAAATGATAATTTGATGAAAGAGCACTTGCTGCTGAAAAGCCACAGGCCCAATGCTAATTCTGAAATCGTTCCATGGGAATTTATAAAGTCTTGCCGGTTTATCTAGAGCTAGTTTGATAAAACGCGAAGAACTTTTTTTCAAAGCTTCTTGTGTCAGGGTGGCGAAGCTTTTCTTTTCGATGCCGTTGCCATCTGGGTAGGGATAGCTGAGAAAGCCTTGAATATCGCTATTTGTACCGATGAAAAGATTGTAGTTGCCGACTCTATCGACAATGGGCGACATTTTATTGAAGGCCGTTTTTTGAAAAATAAACCATGGTGTCAGTATCAGAGCCATACCAAAAATGGTGGCAAGCACGGCCTTGAGCGCCGGCCTCCAGTTTGTCCATTTGCCCTCGGTGGCTGCCATGGCCACTGCGGCCAGTGCGCTTACCGTAAACAATATCATTGACGAGCGGGTCAACTGCAAAAGCACCAGCAGAACTCCAAGACCGATGCAGAAAGCCACCGCTTTAGTACGAGTGAAGAACAACCTGACTAAAATGACAATGGCGGCCATTTCTAAAAATGTGGCAAATGATTCGCTGTACAGCCGTCCGCTGTTGACGATAAAGGCCGGGTAGAACGCTCCTAAATATCCGGCGACAAGGCCGGTAATACGATTCCAGAGCCGGCCTGTGGCAATGGCGATGAAGACTGCGGTAGCTGCTGATATTAAAGACTGAGCCGTCAAAAATAAATCTGAATTGGCGGCGTTGAATGGGCTAAAAGTTAAACTGGAACAAAGCAATAGAAAAAATGGAAAGGTAGGGCCGGAAATAGCAAATTCTTTCCACTCGGGGCCGAACATTGGTGCGACAAAATTGAGTTTGCTTAAAGCTGTTGCGTAACGCAGGTATTCAGAAGCGTCTGAGACCCCATAACAGTTGATATGCTCGGTGCCGAAGTTGAACCAGAGACGCACTGCCAGAGCCACTGCAAAAATATAGAGCAAGGCCGTTAGAGGCTTCGACTGTGTGCCGGAAGGGTTCACAGCGGCGTTGCTTGAATGCAAACTGTTGTTATTCGTGCTTTCCTGCGAGGTTTCCACCAAGTCGCTCATTATCCTTTCGGTCAATGGAAGTTTCCAGATTGGTCAAAAATTGCGGCATCTTTTCTTCTCTGGTGCCCATCAGTCTCAGTGTTTTTCTTGAAACCTTGCTCACTAATTTAGCGGCAAAAAGTTTTGGACGAGCTTTGAGAATGCGCCACCAGTGCGCGATTCTGAATCGATAAGAGCGTTGAAAGAGCAAATCGTAAATTGATTTGTCGAAGCTATCTATGAGGGTAGCAGCGTCTTCAGTGGCACGGCGATAATCATGGTGATAAAGACTGCGTGCCGCCGGTGAATTTTTTCGCTCGTTAGATAGAGCGATTGCTTGTTCGTAGCATTTTACTGTTTGCCTGGCAATTTCAGTGCGATCAAAGTTTTTAACAGCCCGCTCGCGAGCGCCCTGGCTAAGCCGTTTGCGCTCGGCCTCGTCAGTGAGCAAAGTGATGCAGGCACGGGCCAGTGCGTCGGCGTCACAGGCAGGAATAATTAAGCCGGAATGATTATGTTCGATATATTCTTTGGTACCGCCGGCATCAGTGCCAATTACCGGTTTACCGCAAGCCATAGCTTCGAGGCAAGTGTAAGGCGAGTTGTCGTAAACAGATGGCACCAGCGAAATGTCGGCACTGCGATAGTAACTGGGCAATTGATCAAGTGTAATGCGGTCGATAAATTTGACATAACTACTACAGTTGCTTTGCGCCAGTGATTTTTTCAAACCCGCCAGTACTGAAGTCATGCCTTCACCAGTGGTGGTGTCATCACCGATTATGACAAATTCAACTTGAGGGCAGGCGGCCACAATTTTTGGTATGGCATCAACTAAATAAGTGATACCCTTGCGCCCTTCGAGGCGCCCGACAAATAATAGACGCAATTTGTCGCTGCGCGGCAGAGCCTGCTCGCCCTCTGGCGTAAAGACGCTGGTATCAATCGGGTTTCTGACAATTTCGATTTTGCTTAAAGCAATACCGAGATCACCTGAGACAAATTCGGCCAGATCTATGCTTGGAGACGTGAGTACATCTGCTTGCAGCATGGCGATGCGTTCTAACATAGCCACAAATTGATGATCAAAAGAGGGCACCACATTGTGCAGTTTTTCAGCGATAAATTTTGAATGAGGTGTATAGAGGCGTATCACCAGCGGCGCTGCTTGCGTCACTGCTGGCACAATGCCTTCGGCCAGGAGCTCGGGGGTATCAACCACATCGAATGGTTTTTCGTTATGCAGCTGAGCGAATTTGTCCCACAGAGCCATACTGCAAAATAAGACATATTTGCTGTACGGAATGCACATGCTCAAAGCCGCGAGCTTTGAAGTGAAAGGGTAGGCCTCTACCCGGTGGATGGTAATACCGTTATCATCCACAACTTTGGCCTTGTCTTTAGCCAGAGAAACAACAACAACATCGTGGCCTAAATTTTTCAGCCCATGAGCCAGATGTTTTGTAAATGTGGCGATGCCACCAAAGCCGGTTTCGGGTGGATATTCTCTCGATATAAGACAGATTCGCATATACCGATATTCTATCGTTGTACGGCACCCTGGTGTGGGCTTCTAAAATTGTAACTCTAAAATTCTGGTAACATAGCCGACTAGCGGCTGTTAATGCTGGTTTGCACTATTTGGCTATGAGAAGAGTTTTACTTACTGCCCACAAGTTTTTTCCGGAGCATCGCGCCGGAACTGAAGTGTTGACTCTAAAAATTGCTCAAGAGTTGCAGAAGCGAAATTACGAAGTAAAGGTTGTGGCGGCTAATCCACCAGATCTTGATGCCAGGCGCAAGGCCGAGACCGCTTCGCAAATAGAAAGCAATTATGATTTTGAAGACGTTCCGGTTCACATAGTCGAAGAAGGGCTCAGGCTCAAAGATTACAAATTTGATTTTGAATATTATCATCCTCACATAAAAGCGCATTTTGCCAAAATTTTGCAGCAGTTCAAGCCTGATCTTGTACAAGCCGTGCATGTACAAAACCTCTCAGCTGCGGTGATTGAGGCCTGTAATGAGGCTCACGTGCCGGTTGTTTTTTACAGTACTGATTTCTGGTTTGTTTGCCCGATTGTGCAATTAAAACGACCAGACGGGGCCGTTTGTAGAGGGCCTGGGCCACTGGCGCTTAAATGTTTGGATTGTTATACGCCCAAATTATTTCCGGGAGACGCAGAAATTGTTCAAGCGGTGACGGAAAAATATCCTGCCGTTGGTGCCAATTTAGAAACATTGCCGGCTCCCGTAAAAGACCTGACAAAGTCTGCTTTAAGCTCCCTTTACCGTACCATCAAACTGCCTGGAGCTGTGCAGGCAACCATGGCGCGACCGGCGATATTGAAAGATTTTGCCAATGGTCTTGCCAAAATCTTGGTGCCCACCAAATTGATGCGCGACATCTTTGTTGAAAATGGAATTAATGACAAGCTTATTCGCATTGTTCATTTCGGCATAGATACGGCAAAACTGGTGGATCATCAGGTCAAGAAACCATCGGCAAAGTTGCGTATAGGCTATATCGGCACCTTTTTTGAACATAAAGGTGTTGATTTATTGATCAAGGCTTTCCTCTCTCTCTCTCTGGAACACGCTTCTAGAGCCGAGCTTAAGTTATATGGAGACCTTAAGCAGTTTCCTCAATATGTTGCAGTATTGAAAAAGTTAGTATTTGCTGCCGGTGGGAAAGGTGACGCTGTCAGCTTTCTTGGTACTTTTCCCAATGATGCTCTCGGTTCCGTATTAGAAGAAATCGATGTTCTGGTTGTGCCATCCCGCTGGTATGAAAACACACCGTTGGTGATGCAATCGGCGCTGGCCACGCGTACTCCACTGATTGTCACAGATCTTGGGGGCATGTCTGAATTAGTAAGGGAAGGCGAAAACGGATTATTGTTCAAACTTAATGATCACAAGTCGCTGGCGCGGCAATTAACTGCGGTGCTGGCTGATAGTACGCTGCTGGCAAAATTTTCCGCCAATATAAAACCTGAACGCACAGTTGCCGACATGGTTGATGATATAGAATCTGTGTACGCAGAAGTACTGACCGTGCGACCTCAATAAAAAGCAGCAAGAATTAAACTATGAAGGCTCTGTTAACTGGCGGAAATGGATTTATAGGCACCCATCTTGTTGACCTGCTCAGAGCAGAGGGTCACGAAGTGCGGGTGTTCGACCGTTTTCCCAATCGCTTTCGGCCTGATAGACCTGATGTGGAATATCTCTTGGGCGAACTGGGCAATCAAGGCGAGATGGAAGAGGCGGTTCGTGGCGTCGATTGGGTTTTTCATCTGGCGTACAATACTTTGCCCCAAACTTCTAATGATGATCCTGTGCACGACGTCACGTCAAACGTTGTCGCTTCCATCAATTTGCTCAATGAGTGCGTTAAAGAGAAAGTGCGCAAAGTAGTTTTTGTTTCATCTGGTGGCACCGTATATGGTGTGCCGCAGTCGAGTTTGATTTCTGAAGATCACGAAAACAATCCTATTTGTTCTTATGGCATCACCAAGTTGACCATCGAGAAATATCTGCATTTGTTCCAACGCCTTCACGGCCTCGAATATGTGGTGACGCGCTTTTCTAATCCTTATGGTGAACTCCAAAACCCTAATGCTAAACAAGGTGCAATTGGAGTGTTTCTGGGCCATATTGCCAGAGAGCAGCCCATCGCTATCTGGGGAGACGGAGAAGTTGTGCGCGATTACCTTTACATAACCGATGCCGTTAAAGCTCTCTTATGCGCAGCACAGTATCAGCCTGAAGATAACTCCTCTCCGCGCATTTTTAATATCGGCTCAGGCGAAGGGCATTCGCTTAATCAGATTGTCGCCGCTATCAAAACCGTGGTGGGGCCCCAAGTTACAGTCAATTACTCCAGCTCTCGCTCCCTTGATGTGCCATGCAACGTTTTGGATATTACGCGGGCGCGCACTTATTTAAAGTGGACTCCTGAAGTGCCTCTCACAAGAGGCATCGAAATGAGTTGGAATTGGATTAAATCTCTCCAATTAGCAAAGTCCTGAGCCCTTTATTTCACCATTGCCAAGTTGACCAAGTACGGCCAGTGTTGGACAATTGGTAGCGTGTTAGAGCTCTCAGTCATCATTGCCGTCTATAACGAAGATCCTCGCAACCTTGCTGCCATGGTTGAGCGGCTCGATCAGGTTTTGTCGCCTGCCGGCACAAGCTATGAAATTGTATTCGTCAACGATGGCTCAAGACCGCCCACATCTGTTGCTTTGCGCCAGTTGGCGGCTGAGAGCACGCGCATTAAGCTGCTCGAACTGTCACGCAATTTCGGCCAACAGGCCGCCATCACCTGTGGTCTCGATCACGCTGACGGTCAAGCTGTGGTCAATATTGATTCTGATCTGCAAGATCCACCAGAGTTGATTCCAGAAATGATCATGCGCTGGAAGGACGGCTATGACGTGGTTTTTGCCCAACGTCAGGCCAGGCGCGATCGTTTGCTAAAACGGTCTACAGCTTTTATTTTTTACCGCATCTTGGGTGCTGTTTCATCAGTGCAGATACCGCAAGATACCGGCGATTTTCGCTTGATGGACAGGCGAGTAGTTGAGGCCCTGGCCTCGTTACCGGAGAAAAGCAGATTTTTACGAGGCATGGTGCCCTGGCTTGGTTTTAAACAAATCGGCATCAGTATCGACCGTGGCGCCAGAGAAGTGGGCGAAAGCACCTACACTTTGAAAAAATTGCTCAGCTTAGCCCTTGATGGTCTTCTGGCTTTCAGCGACGCGCCTCTATATTGCATATCTTTGTTTGGCACTTTTATTACCGCACTTTCTGCCCTGGCTTTACTTGTCAGTGTTTGTTTCGCTCATGGCGCCAGTCACTGGCCTTATGTCATCATTTCAAGCATAGGTGTGCTCACCGGTTTGCAAATCGGTTGCGTCGGCATCGTTGCTGTCTATCTGTCTAAAGTACTTGATGAAAGCCGAGCCAGACCCACATATATTGTTGGTACCAAAATCGGTGCGGCTTTCACTGACTGTCCTGAAAATGTCGAGAAAGCTCTGACTCGATGATTGAAAGACTGCAACTTTGTGGTTTTAGCTTCTGCTCTCGGCTAGCTCGCCAATCTCAGATTTTGATTCTTGTGATTTCGGTGCAGTAAGAAGATCTGCTGCGTCAGGTTCAGGCAAAACTTCTTTTTCATCAACCGTTAGCGGTTCAAGCGTTCTGGTGCCCAGAGCTATTTTTGGCAGACGGACATTGCGGGCTATCCCAAGTTTTTCCAGAGTACTGAGTACGGAATATGAGAAATCGAGCTCCCATGGTTTCATACCATGTCGGGCAGACTGCGGAAACTCGTGATGATTGTTATGCCAGCCTTCGCCGAACGAAGCCAGGGCAACAAACCAGACGTTCTGGCTTAAGTCTGGAGTGGAAAAATTTTGATAGCCAAAGCGTGGCATGTGGCAAATAGAATTGACCATAAGCGGTGCTATAAACGCGCCGACAGAGCCGGCCAGATTTCCGAGCAGAAAATACGGTCCGAACAAGGCAAACAATGCCGCGCGGTAGGCCACATTGATGGCAAGGCAAAGATAGCCGTCACGCCCTTTACCGCCGGCATGTAGCCAGAGATAGAGTGGGTCTCTAAAAAGATCAGGGCAAATGGTTTTGTATTGGTCTTCGTCAATCTTAACTACGGGTTTAGACATCCAGCCGAGAATCGAATGCCAGACGCCGTCTTTAGGCGAGTGCGGATCTCCCGGCAGATCTGAATAGCGGTGGTGCAAGCGATGTGACGCCACCCAGAATATTGGTCCGCCTTCAAAAACGAGATAAGCGCCAATGACAAAAAAGTACTCGAGAGGGCGCGGCAATTTGAAAGAACGATGGGATAAGCCGCGGTGGTAGCCAAGCGAAATACCAAGTACACCCCAAGTGTAGGCGAGGACAAACGCGACAATAAATGGCACCATAATCAATCATCTCAATTTAGCTCTTGAGAGGGCAGCATATCATTAATGACGTAATGCTCGTAGCGTCTGGCTGAGTCATTGTTTCTAATATTTAATTTTAGCCAATCTGGCCTGCAGTTTTTCTGCCAGTTTGATGCCACCGCTTGAACGCAGATGCACGGCATCGAGAAAGTCTCGTGTTTCAAACTGACTGTTATCTGTCAGGTCGAGATAATTTGAGCTTATGCTGCTCAGTGTCTGTTGATATTTGTTCAAAAAGTTAACGGGGAGCAATGCCAGATTTTGCCGGCTCAAAGGCATTGCCACCACCACCAGTGGTATGTGATTGTTCTTGCAGATGGCACTGATTTCTTCTAACGACTGGCTCTCCTGCTTGAAGCGCGCCCAGTCTATGGGCAAATAACGTTTTTCATAATCAGCGCGCATTTTTTCGTCAAGTAGGCTCTGTTCGCCTGGTTCATCTTTTATGCCTTTGAACTGCTCAATGCTGCTCTTATCGGCTTTAGCCGCTTGGTTTTTCAGACCCCCCACATATTTGATAATGGCACTACGCAGCATAAATACCGGTACTAGCTGGCCTGCGCAGTTCTCCAGATTTTCTTCTACCGGGCGCTTAAAATTCCAGCCGTCGTTAAGGCGACCACTAATAGTTTTGGCCAACTTTGATTGCATATGGGGGGCATGTAGTCTATCGAGAAAATCTCTTGGTGATGTTAGATAAATGACCAGGCGAGGTTGTATACCGGCTTTGAGGCTGGCCATCAAGAGCAACAGGTCTTCAGAGACCATATTGCCACCCTGAGTCAAGCAAAGCGTTTGCACGGGCGGCCCACTTTTCCCGTCATTGAGCAAGCGATCTAAAGTGCGAAAGCGATTATAGGTAAGAAAACTCTGCGAATCAGGCCTGGGCACCGCGAAATTTTTATAGTCGGCCAAATTGGCCGCCACAAGGCCAAGAGACGATCCGAGCAGCACGATGGTATTGCCTGTGGTTCCGCTTTCGGCGACATAGTGGTCAAGCTTGTCTAATGCATCGGTGCGCTCACTACCTTGAGATTTTATTGCCAAACCGGTGGGAGTAAACTCAAGAAAAAAAGAGCTGGCCGCCACCAGAGCTAGAGTGTTAATTGCCAGCCAGAGGGTTGTGCTGCAATACCACCGCCTAGACATATTTCTCCGGCTATTTAGCTTCTATAATTCCAAACAGCTGGGCTTTGCGCTCAATGAGAATTTCGTTGGAAACTGCACCAATAGTCAATCTTAATACAGGTTCAGTTTGTGAACCGCGGGCGGAAAACCACCAGTCGTCAAAATTGACCGAAAGGCCGTCAATATGTTCTTTGGTACCACCGGCAATGCCGCTCTCCAGCCGACCCAATGTGTCTTGAATGTCGGTGACGCGTAAATTGATTTCACCTGAGCTTGAATATAAAGCCAAAGGCTCAATCAAGCGAGAGAGAGTAGCTGAGCCTCTTGCCACCACATTGATGGCTTCCAGCATGGTGCGCACTGCGTTGTCTGTGGCGTACATGTCGGCGTAATAATAGTGACCAGAAAGTTCGCCGGCGAATAAAGCCCTTTGCTCTTTCATGCTGCCCATCATAAACTGCGTGCCTACGCCGGTGCGAATGGCGGTGCCGCCTTGAGAAACAATATATTCAGGTACAGCACGGCTTGCTCGCAAATCGTAGACAACTTTGCCACCACCATTGCGGCGCACCAGTTCTCCACCAATCAGTCCGATCATCAAACCGGTGTCAATCTGCTCTCCGTGCTCATCGACAAAGATAGCGCGGTCAGCGTCACCATCAAAAGAAACACCAAAATCGCATTTTTCTCTTACAACCAGTTCACTGAGTTCTGTCAACGAGCCTTCGTCAAGCGGATTAGGAGTGCGTTTGGGGAAATTTCCGTCAGGTTTGCTATTCAGTAAAACAAAATCAATTAAATGCCTGGCCGCTTTTTCTAAAATCTCAAGCTCTGGCCCCGCTGCTCCGTGACCGGCATCCATGGCTATTTTGAGCCGACGCTCTGGTCGTACGTGGCGTAATAAAAAGCTTACATATTCAGGAATGATGTCGGTGGTGGAAAGAGTGCCCAATTTTACCGCTTTGCCAGAGCATGTGCCGCCTTCTACTTTCGTGCGAATTTCGCCCAGCCCGTTTTTTGCGCCTAATGGTTTGGCGTTGCCGGCATAAAGTTTAAGACCATTGTATTGCTTGCCCATATGGCTGGCGGTGACAACTGCGCCACCGTCGAATCCGGCTTGAGCGGCGTACCAGACGGCCATCGGTGTTGAAGAAATGCCAATATCGAGCACATCGTTACCGCTGTTCAAAACTCCTTCAATAAAGGCACTTTTTAATGCTGGCGAAGAGGTGCGCGCATCACAACCAATTAATACTCGTCCACCACCCTGCGGGCGCAAATAATGACCGTAAGCGTA
>CASBPX010000101.1 GCA_949127735.1 Candidatus Obscuribacterales bacterium
AACTGACACCAATACAGATCAGCGGGTAGATGGTGGCACTGATAACTCTATACCTAGCTCTAATTCGCGGGCCTTCAACGAAATGGCCGGAAAACTCACCGATATGAATGCTGCTAATTACGGCAATTGGCTCGCGTCTAGTATGCCCGATGGCTTTATGGAAGAGCTGGGGCCGCCACCATGGGACCCAAAGAAGCTAGCTGCATACCTATCGAAACACTCAAAAGAGATTAAAGACAAAATAGGCAAGCGCGCTTCTGCTCTAGATAAGCAAGGCGACAAAGAAGGCTCTAAGGCAATTAACGATTTCGCTGATAACTTCGAGAAAGTAACCCAAGACCCTGCTCGTCTTGATAGATTCGCGTCATCTATGGCTGACTTCACTGAGCGGGCCAGTAATGGTTCTGCTAATCCCAGTGATGTGCACGCTATGTTCGATAATAATGCCGGTCTAGAGGGGGCCATTAGGCGTTCGCAGATGCTTGAAGGTGCGAAGAAATACGACACCAGCTTAGGTGGAGAAGCTGATTTGTCTAAGCTCAATGCCGAGAAGGCAGCAGCTCTTATTGCTGATTTGCAGCGGGCACCAGTAGCAAAAGTAAAGCCACTAGAACCATTTTCGGTAGTGCCTCAGGTAGGTGGATAAGCAAATGGATACCCCGGCTATTCTAAAACGAGATTCTCCTCTTGAGGCTAAGGACCGTGACGAGCGAGCTTCCGAGAAAGAAGTTCGACCATTTGCTCTGGTGGATCAAGCTGGTGTAAACCTGCTTAACCGTCTAGATCGCATTGAACATGGCGGCAAGTTGCCAGACCGTTTCGATGGAGTGGTTGAAATTAAGAAAATCAATGGTGCTCAATTGGAGTTGCACGATGGTCTCGTTTGCAGCCTCAAGAATGGCGCCAATGAGCTATCGGTAGAGTATCAAAAGCGCGACGGTAAGGTGGTCTTTAATAGTGCCGGTGAACCGCTGGTTGCAAAAATCATTGCCAATGTCGGTAACAATATAACTGAAATCGACGCTGCCGCTTTGGGCGCTGCAGCTAGTCGAGTTAGAGTCTTGCAGAAAGGAGAAGGGATAGGCTCTGTTGTTATTGCATCTGAAGATGGTCGCACTTCTTCAGCTTTGCGCACTGACTTTTGTCGTGTAGAGCGTGAGAAAGTAAGTGTGCCTGGCTCTGGTATTGGTGCTGCTGGCGCTCTTGAGCAAGAGCGCGTGACTGCGCTATTTAGACCAAATGGTGCGCGGGTAGACTATAAATATGGTGACCCCAAAGAACCATTGAGAATGACTCAGGTAACCGAGAGATACACCACATCTATGGGCACTTCGGTTGTTCAATACAGCGATCGCGTGGGTGATAGCGAAAAATTCGTCACTCACACTGAAGGCCTTAGTGACAAAGCAACGCCATCTTGGCGCACTGATGTCACGGCCAAAAGTGATGGAGAGCTGGCTTACCGTGAACTTAATGAAAGATTCTTTGTTGGCCCCCGCAATGAAGGCGACGGTCATGCATTCGATTTGCAAACGGCTAGGGAAGACTTTCTGCGAGTGGCTACTCAGCACAAAGTATTTCAAGGTAATGAGAACACAACCTTGCAGTGGATGAATCGTTTTGAGAAGAGAACCGATGGTTTCAGCGACAAGGGTTGGCTTGCACCAGGAGAATTGGATTTAGCTGATACCTATAGTAATTTAAGTAGAATCTTCACTGATTCAGTTGCTGGGCGCGCTCGTGTTGTCGGCAGTGAAGAGAGGCGACTTTTGGTTGAGACAGCTTTGAAGGAGTTGGCGGAGCCTAATCGCTATATCAACCAAGGCAGTATCGGTACCTGTTCACTCAATTCACTTGAAAGCAATTTAGCTAATCGTCGTCCGCAAGAGTTGACCCGTTGGCTGCGTGAAGCCTCTACAAAAGGCTATGTCACGTCTCGTGGGGTTAATAATCAAGGTGAGCATATCAAGATTCACATGAGTGAGAATCAGCTCAACTATGAACCAAGCTGGAACAGATCGTATTCTAATCAAATTTTTCAGTTTGCTTCAATTGCGGCTCTGGGCTACCGCTCGAATGGTCGCGATTATGGTGGCACAACTAACCGACAGCTTGACTATGTTAGTCGACTAGCTTGTGGCAAGAACATGGGCTTCCTCGACAACTGGACAGGTCGTGGCGCTCGTAAGGCTGACATTATTGAGTCACTGAAAAGGAGAGGCAGCGTGGCCTATATTGTGCCGGGCCATTGTATGGCTATTGATGATTATGATCCTAAAACCGATCGCTTCTATGTCAACAACTGGTGGGGCGGTCACAATGACGGTTGGCGCAGTGCTAGGTCTTTAAGCCTGAGGTAATTTCGCTCGATTTTGCCAGGTACAGGGTTGCCTTTGCCGTCGAGGGTCTCTTTTATGTAGAGAATTTCTTCGATAATAATAAGTGCCAAATTTATCGAAATCGGTGTCAACGACTAGTTTCCGAAATCGGTGAACCTCAGCCTATTTCTGTTGTAGCGAATTCAACAGTTCTTTTGCCTCGCTAGAGGTTGGATCAATTTGAAGTGCACGTTTTGCGCAGCGGATTGCACCGGCTTTATCTCCGTCGGCTGCTAGAGCTGTTGCGAGTTGAACCCAGCCGTTCAGATAATTTGGGTTTAGATTTAGTATCTGATATAGCGTTGCTTGGGCTTCTTTGTGGCGGCCTAATTTAGTGTAAATCCCGGCTAAATTTCCGTAAGGCCATTCGAAAGTAGGGTAGTCGATCATGCACTCCTGAAATGCCGCAATTGCTTCTTCGTCTTTACCTCGTGCTCTCAAATTGAAGGCGATAATATTTTGACGAACAGCTTCTGGCGAAACATGGTCGCGCGGTAGATAGGCAGCAAGATAGACTTTTGCTCTTTTACCAGCCGCCCCGTTTTCGTCACCTTTGATTGTACGCTCCATGCACTCGCGCGCTTGCTCAGGCCAGCCCGCAGCTTTATAGTGCACGCCCAGTTGATAGTACTGCTCTGGTGTCTTACCTTCTCGCACCACCGTGGGCGGTTCTGCACGAAATAGCCGAATACCAGAGCAACTTGTCAGTGATACCATTGCAAAAGCAACTATCGCTAAAGTCATATTCATCGTTATACTCGGTCGGTTTAGCATGAAGACTTAAGATCCTGTATGCACCTGATTTTTTGTCCCAGTCTCGATTTGTTGTCATCCATAGCTATTAGAGGTTCCTTTAATGGAGCCAGCCCTTATTAAAGGATAACCGGTTTCGCTTTAATAACAGCTGTCGTTATTAAAGGTGTCTTTAATAAGACAGGTCGCCCTGAAATGTCGTAATAGCGCTTTTAGTTCATTGCGGGCTCGTTTGACCGTGATACTGCACTTGATAAAGAGCGTGTCAATTCTAAAATCGCCCGTCTCATTTTTGATTACCGCGAAGATGCGGGCCTAACTCAAAAGCAGCTTGCCGGATTGATTGGCACTACCCAGTCAGTAATAAGCCGCCTTGAGGATGACGATTATGAGGGGCATTCGCTCAACATGTTGTCTCTGTGCGTTTGCAAAAAACGCTGATTGGAGATTTGAAAGAGTTAGCCGCTCGTGAAGGTCTTGGATATCAACCTTATCTGCGGCAGATTTTGACCAAGCATGTTCGCAATCAAAAGAAGAAAACGTGAACGCCCATTTACAAGTGTCCTAACGAACCGGGTTTGCACGACTACGCCTACCTTGTTCGAGCGTTAACGCCCATGGTGGGTTGAACCACTCCAGCACCGAGCCCACTGCGCCAATAATGCAACGCGAGTCAGATACGCTTATCTTCGTTGCATCTGATGTTAGCGGTTTAACTAGCACGTGGCGCAAACTCCAAGCATCTGCATCTTTAATCAGTTTTGATGCTAACTGCTGCCGTTCCGAACTCTCAGACAAATATGTCATTTGCAGGTCGTGATCATTGTCTGCAAATTCAAAAGTTACCCCTGTCGCTTGGCTATCAATCGCTTTTCCATTTGCATCGTGGCTGGGTGAGGTGATATCGCTCTTTGAAAAGTGCCGCATTCCCCAGTAGTTTGCTTGCTGATTGACAAATTTCCACTCGCGCATGGTGGCAGGCAAGGCCACTCTGGGTAGCCACCAGGAGTCCAGGCGAGACAAAATTGCGAGCATAAGCAGTTTGTCATTGGTAGTAATGATCAAATCAGGCTTCGCTAGGCATACGAAGTGACCGTCGGGAAAAGCGTATGCCGTTCTGCCTTTTTCTGTAAATGGAATACACGTTTCTTCCTGCAGTTCCTCACTTAAGAGTCTGGTTCTGAGCTCGCTTGGCGCTAGCATAAGAAAATTTGCAGTTGGGTAATTTGGTTTTGCTGCTTTACTCGTCAGGGGAATCAATATGCAATTAACGCTAATTGCCACTTCTTTGGTGTGAATCTGTTGCCAATTTCGAAAGCTCTGTCTCGAAAACAACTGAAGATAAGTTTCAGGATCAGGGCATTGAATTACCGGTTGGTCGAAGACACAATCTTTAGCGCTGACGACATTGATAATTTGAGTTTCGGCCGGCATAGAGTGAACGATATACTCCACTCTTGAGTCGACTATTTCGGTTTTAAATGCCGCGGCGAAATAAATCTCGGCAGAGAGCATAAGTGTCAGTAATAAAAATCTGTAATGTCCCAATTTGCACACCGACTGAAGTAGTGCCAGCGTACTTCGTATTGTGCACTCCCAATGGGTCAGAGTTACAGTTGGTGAAGTGTCGATTCAATGCGCAGTTAGGTAATTGATACTGCTGCTGCAGGTATTTATGGGTATGATGACCGAGCATGTTCGCAATCAAAAAAAGAAAGCGTGAATTATTGTGCCCGAAAATTATGAACAGTTGATAGGACCAATCAAGCCTGATTATGTGAAACCGATAAGCCTTGACTTGCAAAAGTCGATCCGGCAAATCGACCAAATGCGTGAGCGCAATACTGCCTGGGTGGATTTCACAATCAGGCACTATTCGCTGCAGCCGGAGGCAATTAGTGAGTTGCTTCAGTTAACTCCTAGTGAAGTAAATCGCAACGGAGATACGCTTTATAAAAAGGAGCCCTACCATCTTGTTTCAGACTGTACTCGCTGGACTTTATCGTCTAAAGGCCACGTAGCCGATTCGTCGATTGATGAACATTTAAATTGGATGCTGCAGCAGTTGTATGGCAAACTGCCAAGTTTGCGCCACTTGCAGAAAGGCGGCCAATGCAGTTTGAGAGCGAATATAAGATCTTGGTCTCGGACTCTATCGCCTGCGTTTGAGGTTGAGACTTTTCAACAATTGGCGCGTTTGCGCATTCCGTTGCGTTTCATCATTACTTATGAGAATACTGAAGCGGATTATTGAGCATCTGCAAACTTTTATGCGGTTATCACCAATGACTTCTAGCAAAATAGTTTGACTTCAACTCAGCGCCGCTTAAGCTAGGTTATCTGAGCGATTTTAGGTGCGATGAGTATGCAAACACCAAAACTGACGCAAGCACAATTTCAGCACGCTGTAGAAACGGGCGAAGCAAGCGAATATCTTGCTGCGCACTGTGAAATGGCTCCGGTTTTTGCTCCTGGCTCGAAGAAGCCGCGATACGATATTATTCTCGATGCTGAGGCGTCTGACGAACTATTTCGTCAATACTCAGGCGGTGAGACAAGCTTCCAGAATGCTTCGGTTGAGGAGGTACAAGCATTTGTCGAAGGCATGGACCGTCAGTGTAATTCTAGGCGGAATCCTTTAATTAGAGCATTGGTACGCTGGTCGATAGTGGCTTCGATCGCAATTATCTTTATAGTCATGGTTTCGCTCATGCCTATTTTTTTAACAAAGTGACGTTATTGATTTGACTTTGAAACCAGACACGAACACCTGCTTCCGTTGCTACACGCCGTCACCTTTGACGAAATTCCATCTACCAGGGCATCAGAACTGGCACAAGAACTATTAAAAACTCAAGAAAGCACAATGATTGACTCCATAATTTCAGACATTGACGTCGAAATTGCGACACCGGCACAAAGTGTTAGAGACATTCACAACTGTCGTGCCAGCGAGCAAGAACTTCGCAACTATTTGGGGCTGCTAGGCAGTGGGCTGAAGGCGCACAAAAGAAACTGAGCTCACCAAGCGGTGCTATACGCACCTCAGGTTATTTAAGCAGTTATCTCCCTTACTCTAATGGGGGACACCGATGCTCAGAAGATCACTACATTGAGTGGTGCTGTTGGTGACGCGAGGCAAGCACCAAAGTGCGACTATGAGGTGACGGCGAGAATATCCTCCAGTGGCTTGCGGCATCACTAGTGCTGAGTTTGTAAAGGATGGAAAAATACTTTTGACGACCAAAAAACTATTGCAGTGATGAATGCGCTCTGAAGCTTGCCGAATGGATCTCAATTTTCGGTGAAGAAACGGCACCGAGTGAAGGGTTTGTGTATTAACTTCGATGCTGACGCAAGCTCAGGCCTAGGTCAGCAGATAGAAAACGATCTGACGAAAGAAGATTGGTCCTCTGCTGAAGCTCATTATCTGCTGCTCAAGAGCAATTGTGATACCGCTCGCGCAAGGTGGCTTCAGTTGTCACAGTGAGCTGCGGCACTGCTAGTGGTGCCAGTTTTTTCAGTCAGAGAAGTGGATGTGGAGCTATCTAGTCGTTCACCTATATAAAGATGTTAAAGCGGAGAATAAATTCTAGGCAAATTTGTTTAACCGATAATCAGATGATGATGTCAGTTGTAAATAGCAATCATTATTAGCAGATAAAAATCCAAATTTTTTTTGGAACTTTTGACACCGACCATGGTCTTACTCCTCGGAATTGCACTTGCATCACTGCGAGATACGTTTCTTACACGCCGCTTTGTGCGGCGTGTTGCAAGAACTTGTTGTTGAGCTTCTTTCAACATTGTCGAAGTGATGATAAAGCAGTGCGAGGCCGTATAGAACAGTAGACAGAGGATGAATGCAAATGAAAAGTTTGTTGGCATCTGCTGGCGTTTGTGCACTATTGGTGATTAGCGTCAACACCGCACAAGCTGAAGCAGTAAAAGCAGATAACACGAAACAAAATATCGGTGCCTTAGAAGAAAATGCTGTGGTCGCCGATAAACAAGGCAATGGCCGAGAGCAAATTAAGATTCTTGGCAATATTCGCCGAGTAATTATGAAACAAAAAAATCTGTCTATGGACGCCAAGAACGTAAAAATTCTTGTGTCTGACAGTAATTTTGTTGTTCTTCGCGGACCTGTTAATAGCCTTGAAGAAAAAGAGCGCCTGGAAGAGCTTGTAAAAACCTGCAAAGGCGTCAAAGGCATCAAGACATCACTTAGTGTGGCCGTTAAGCCTCATTAAGATGCCATTGAATAATTGAATACAGAAACAACTAACACAAAATTTTAGGAGAGACAATAATGTCACAATCAGTAATCGGCCTTGTCAAAACTCGTGTAGATGCAGAGAATCTAGTCAGTGCATTGCAAGATTCTGGATTTCTCAGCAACGACGTCTCAGTGCTTTTCCCTGATAAAGAAGGCACCAAAGATTTTGCTCACGACAATTCAACTAAAGCTCCTGAAGGTGCTGCAACTGGTGCCACTACTGGCGGCGTCATCGGCGGTACACTTGGCCTTCTGGCTGGCATTGGTGCATTGGCAATTCCAGGCGTAGGACCATTTATAGCTGCAGGACCGATTATGGCTACTCTTAGTGGTATAGGCGTCGGCGCTACCCTTGGTGGCATCACCGGAGCTCTTATCGGAATGGGAATTCCAGAATACGAAGCCAAAATGTTCGAAGGCAAATTGAGAGAAGGCAATATTCTTATTGCCGCTCACAGCGAGATCAACGATGATCTTAAGCGCGCTGAAGATGTCTTCAAGACTCATGGCGCAACCGATGTGAAACGTGTACATGACCAGGCTGTAAAAGCTGTTTAGTTTTTAAACAGACCTAGAGTAAGAGGGGCACTCAGCATTGCTGGGTGCCTTCTTTATTGCGCTGCGCTCACCAGGGCAAAACTGCTTCTTTATCTGAGTAAGTACCAGTAGGACCGTTTTCCTCTATTAAAGCCAGGCGAACAGTCTCCGCCGCACCTTCCTCAATTGATTGATATCCTTGATTGTTGTTCAAGTCGGTTGCTGTATATCCAGGGTCGGCAGAATTGACTTTAATATGCGTGTCCTTCAACTCAAAAGCTAGCTTAACCGTGAACATATTGAGCGCCGCTTTGGAAGCACAGTAGCCGACGTACGGCACCTGCGAACACATATGGGTTTCGTCGCCGTTCAGTGTCAAAGAACCGAGCCCGCTTGAAACATTGACTATCGAAGCGTGCTTTGATTTTTTCAGAAGTGGAAGCATCGCTTGTGTTACCTGAATCGGGCCAAGAAAATTTGTCTTCAACGTTTTTTCAATTGCGTCCATTGATGCAGCTGAGGCTGGACCATCGGTGCTTTCAATAATGCCAGCGTTATTGACGAGAATATCGAGGCGACCAAATTTTAATTCGATAAATTTGTGAGTGGCGGCAATTGTGTTTGGAGCGCATACGTCAAGCTGTGAGTAATAAACAACACCGCCCTCATTTTTGAGTTTGGCAACGGCGTTTTCTCCCTGCTCGCGGTTGCGCGACGTCAGCACAACTGTACAACCGGTCTGGCTTAATTGTCTGGCGACCTCAAAACCAATTCCTTTGTTAGCGCCAGTGACCAGTGCGATTCTGTCTAATTTGCTCATTGCCGTTTTACAAATCCTTTACTACCTGCGAAGTATGCTGTTTAAGAGATAGTAGCAAATATCCCTGTAATTGGTCCGCTTACCAGGTGTAGCATGACAGGTCAAAGGCAAGCAGCCGAATGGCGCGAACAACCTGCCGACCTGAAGAAAGTCTCTCGCGCGGAGGAGCAGCTTTTTGATAACGTAATGCGGAACAACCCGCTAGCTGGCGTGCATAAAGAGTTTGATCAGGTCAAAAAGTTCGAGCCAAAGGGGCTCGATGCCTTGACGCCCAACTGGGCCGATCGCCATCTGCCTCGAGTGACCATTGAAGAAAACGGCCAGAAGTTTACGCCTTCCGAGGCGAAAGTTGAACGAATGGAGCCTCTCGCCACTAACGCTTCTAATCTGGAAGCGAAAAAGTACGAGCTCAATTTAAAGCATAGTGTTCACGGCACCAGAGCTGCCGACGCTGTTGTGTTACTACCTAAAAATTTCGATGCTACTAAGCCCATTAATTTGGTGATTTACAATCACGGTTGGCGTGACTCGGCTAGCAGTTCATTCCGCAATGCAAACCTGCAAGAACAAATGAAAGCTGCACCACCAAATACGGTGCTAATTGTACCTGAGTGGCAAGTCAATCCAGGAGCGCAAAAAGCGAGTGGCAATCAACAGGGCGCATACGCGAGCAAAGATTTCGCTACAAAAATGGTGCAAGATGCCTTTGATAAAATACCAGAATTGAAAGGTAAAACATTAGCTGACGTTCGTCACGTTGGGCTAATCTCTCACTCGGCTGGTTTTATTCCTACTAAAAGTCAATTGGCCGCTAACCCTGAATTGTCCAAAAAGGTCAATAGCGTCACACTTTTAGACTCGCTCTATGACACGCACGGTTTCAATGGCTGGATCAAAAGCAACATCGCAGATCTGGCCACGGGCCAAAAGAAATTTCAAAACATTTTTGGCAGTAGCACCCATGGCCAGAGCATGGAGCAAGCCAAGTTTGTAGCGCGCGAATTGGCCGCCCACAAGGGTGAGAGGCGAAGCGACAAGCCGGGAGTTCTATTTAAACCAACAAGCGAAGGGCACATGGAAATTCCGAAAAAATACGTCCGTTCGGTAATGGAGGCTGCTAGCCGGTAATTTTTTGAAGCTGTACTTCCGGCGGTCAGGTGCGGTATTCTGAAATCTGAACGGTATTTCTGGCAAGGTTTAAGTGGGAAAGCAGAGAACTAGTAGACCGCAAGCGTTTAAGGCAACGGCTGCCGCCACCAGTGAGATGAAGGCGCACGTTGGCAAAAATAATCCGGCAAGTGTAGATTTGCAGAAGGCCGGCCCTTCTGAAAGTCAGTTTGGCGCTGGAGAGCTTGCTCAGTTAGTCGAACACTTCACCGAGGCCGGTGCTGGAGTGAAGTGTAGTCAGCTTATTCCTATCTCGGGCTATCCGAGTCTTAAACTGTCGAATAACTCTAAGGTTTAGCGTTTTCCTGCATTGGCAGTCGCATCTTGCAGCGTTAGCCTTTGCTCGTGATTTGAATTTTTTTTGATGTCAAGCACGCGGTCTCGCTTAATGCTCATGTGCTGTTGTCTGCGAAATTGCCAAAACTTAAAACCTGAAGGATCCTTCACATTTTTCACTCAGGCCTTTTTTGTCACTATCACCCCCAGGCTGGCGGCTTTACGCACTGACTGACTAAGATGGGCTACATATCTCTTATCAGCAGAGTGACTGAGTTTGAGGCTATGCTTGTACTATGCGTATCTTAAAACGGCTTCTAATTGCGACGGCTTGCTTATGCTTGTTCTTTCCGCCGCTCGCTCATGCTGCCAGACCAACTGATCGACAATTTCCTAGCGGGTCTGGGAGCGTCGAAAACCTTTTTGATGGAGCTTCTCCAGAGTTTAGGCATGGTTCAAATGTCGAGATTCCAGGCACGCGCGTCGGCCTCGCCTTAGGTGGTGGTGGCACACGTGGTGCTGCCCATGTCGGAGTTCTAAAAGTATTGGTTGAAGCTGGTGTGCCCATTGACTGTATTGCCGGCACGAGCATTGGTGCGATTGTTGGGGGAATGTACGCAGCGGGTGTTCCATTGCCCGAACTAGAAAAACAGTTTCGCAACAATAGAATTATGAAGGCTTTCATGGCTCCGTCGCCGGCAGTCAGAGTCGTAACCGCCCCACTGCATGTGGTGCCTTACGTATTTGGCAAAAAACATTTCGATGGAATATATAAGGGTGGTCTCTTGAGCAAATTTTTAGCCAAAGAATTGCCTGACGACCGTAAAAACATTCAAGACCTGTCCATTCCTTTTTGTGCCGTGGCGCTCAACCTTGTTGACGGTCACGTTTATGCATTGACTAAAGGTGATCTGATACTCGCTATGCAGGCCAGTTCGGCGGTGCCCGTTTTGAGGCGTCCTGTACGTATTGGAGACGATCTATTCGTTGATGGTGCGGTGATTCAGAACCTCCCTGTTGATGAGGCTCGTCGTGCCCTTGGCGCTCACTTTGTTATTGCTGTCGATGTTGATGAACGGTTTAAAAAAGAATCTGTAGAATCTTTTCTCAAGCTTGGCAGCGTTGCAAAAAGGCTGATTACGCTTGAGCTCGCCAGAAGAGATTTTCGCGCTCTGACAACAGCCGATATTGTTATTCACCCTAATGTTGACGGAATTGGATTGCTTTCAACCAAGAATCAGGATGCTGCAAATGCTATGGCAGCGGGAGAGTCTGCCGCACGAGCCGCGCTGCCTACTATTATTGAAGCCCTGCAAAAGCGTGGAATTCGTTTGAATCCGCCAGCGACACAACTATCTGAACAATCTGCACCGGCTTTAAGCAAGCCTGACTTATAGGGCTCGAACTATTCGATACGGCCGCACTGAGATTGCTGCCGGCAAATTGTCTACCGTTAGACGTCATCTAACATCTGTGGAGTATTTTTCTCCGATTCTTGCCTCACGCGCAAACCGGTTACGCCCCAACGGCGACTGGCAAATTGTGGGTTTTCCAGATTGTTCAGAGATGCGATGGTTATGACATCACAATTGTGCGGGTTTTCCAAAACTTCAAATTGTTCTACTGACAGATAGAGAAATCGCATTACCAAAAGTCTTGCCGTTAGCCCATGAGTGCAGATGAACACCTGGCGTGTTTCTGGTCTACGTCTGATTTGCTGCATCATCGATTCGATAAAACTTGAACAGCGATCGTAACAGTCTGCGGGCGATTCTCCACCTTCAAAGCGATAATAGAACCATCCGTGCAACTCGCGCAGGGGCTCTTGAAGGTCAATACTTTTGTAGCCGTGTTCGACTTCACGTAGTTGCGGATCTTCATAGACACGCACCAAAGCCTTACCGTCTGGCCCAATCAAGTCTGCACCAATAAGTATGTTTTCCATCGTCTGCCGCACACGCAAATAGGGAGAGCGATAGAAAAGCGTTCTAGGTTCGCGCAAAAATTCTGCGTTGTCGCAGCCAACTTGCTGGGCCGCTTCAGGCCCACCCTCGGCAAGTGGAATGCGATAATCGCCGATGTCTCTGACGTCGAGTGCTCCGGCATTTTGTTGCGATTTCGCGTGTCGACAGATCTTAATAGTTAAATCTGTAATATCCATCTTATCCTTGTGCACTTCCAGGCTGAGATCGCTTAATCGGGATAATTTTACTCCTTCGTCACCTGCGTGTCTGACAATTTACAGAGAAATTTGCGCAAATTTCTCTGTGATTCGGTAAAACTTTTACTCGGTCTCCGGCGCGAACCCGAGGTGGCTTATTATCGCGTTGTCGGCGCGAAAAGCATTTCGTAATCACCCAGAGGTTCTTTCTTCGTAAAGGCAAAGGTGCAACCAGGAAACGCCACTTGCAACTCTTTAAGTAGGCTGGCAGAAATGCTGCTCTCGTGCATGTCTACGAGGCGCAATTGCAAACCCTTTAGCACTAGCAAATCGCGCGCGCGAATGCCCGTAAACTTAACTCTGATATGCGTTAGCGATCGGCAAGATTTTAAATTGGCTAGCCCGGGGCCCGATACTTCCGCATTTGAACTTAAATCTAGAAACTTCAATTTCTTAGCGGCGACAGCACCTTTTAGCGCTTCGTTATTAATGCCGCAACGGGCTATGGCAAGATATTCAAGGTGTGGAAGATTAAATAGCTGTGCCACTGTTGCTGGTGCCGTGTGACAACCGCTTAAATTCAGAAGTCGAAGCTTCTTAAATTGGTGCAGCGCGTCATTACAATCACCTTTGATCGCACAGCCTTCCATCATCAATCTTTCCAGATTGTCTAAATGCGAAAGCGCTCTCAGACCCTGCTCAGAAAATGTGCACTCGCGCATGTCTAATCGATAAAGGCTTTTTAGTTTGCTCAATTCTTGCAGAAGACTGTCGTCAGTCTCGGCATAGTAAATGCGAATGGCAAAGCATGTATCTGGGCCAAGACCTTTCAAGTTTGAGATATTTTCGGCGGCGTTAGGGTCAAGCTCGAGGTAGACTTTTTCATCTTTTGGAATTGTATAAGTGCCTCTGGCAGGGCCGATAAAACGACCTTTGATACCACCTATCGACAAGAGCATCGCTGGGTCAGTGGTGTTGACCGTGTACGCTTTGCCGATAGATTTTGCTGGAAAGTAAATTTTGCGTGTGGTATCACTTTTTGCAAAAGCACTGTTGTACATTTGCATTAATATCAGAGCGACTAAAATTGCAGAGGCAGAGAGGGAACGCAAGTTTTACAGCAATGCCTCCGGCAAATCATAAACTAGATTTGGCAACCGCTCGCCAATTGATAATCAATGCGCCCCAGGTTAAGCCACCACCAAAACCTACCAGCGCACACCTGGCCGGCGACTTGATTTGACCAGTGGTTAAGGCGTGCTTCAACGCTAGCGGAATGGACGCCGCAGAAGTGTTGCCGACACTATCTAGCGTAACTACCATCTTGTCGTCAGGAAGGCCAAGCTTTGTCGCTACGGCTTTAATAATTCTCTGGTTGGCCTGGTGCAGAATAAAGAAATCGACATCAGATAAGTCCATATTAGCTTTGCTGCAAACCGCTCTTACTGCGTCTGGAACAATGCTCACGGCAAATTCATAAACAACTTTGCCGTTCATTTGAACGAAGCGCTGATCTTCTTTTTTGTCAGGAGTGCCAGGCTTCTGGTAATTTACACCAAAGTTGGGAATGTTTAAAAAATCTGCTTTTCGGCCGTCAGCTTTGATATATGTAGCAAGAATGTCGTTCTCATCAGTTGAGGCTTGCAGTACGAAGGCTCCGGCACCATCGCCGAATAATATGCAAGTGTTTCTATCGTTCCAATCTAAAAATCTTGAATGAACGTCGGCACCAATAACGAGCACAGTTTTGCTGGCGCCTGTTTTTATAAATTGGTCTGCCACGGTCAATGCATAAACAATGCCTGTGCAAGCGGCTTCTATGTCAAAGGCCGCGGCGTTGATGGCACCAATTTCTCTTTGTACAAGACATGCCGTTGATGGATACAAATAATCTGGAGTTGAAGTTGCAACAATGATCAAGTCGATTTCTTCAGCATTGACGCCGGCGAATTTCATGGCGTCTAGTGCGGCGGCCGTGGATAAGCTCGTGCAGGTTTCGGTATCAACAACATGTCGCTGCTTGATGCCGGTGCGCGAAGTTATCCATTCATCTGATGTATCAACTTGATTTTCTAAGTCTGCATTAGTAACGACCGTGGCGGGTAGTGCCCCGCCAACGCCAATGATTTTTGTTCCGTTGAAATTATTCATTTGGTTTTCTCGTTCTGGTTGATATGCACATCAAGCCGTAGTGATTAGTTCTTTGAGAAAACCACCGAGCGTAGAGTCAGGGTCTGAATGAACTGTATTTTGTTATGTCAGTATAGGGCGTTTTATGCTAGAAATCGTGTGTAATTTCTTTCACTGTCGCCTGGTCGTCCAAAAGCTAGTAAATCTAACCTCATTCAGGCTCTTGCCCCTTAAAACACGTGACCTTTCGAAATATTGGGACACGGACCAGCTATTTTCTTGAAAACGTGTTCGCACGTCACTTATTTGCATCTGTTAGCGCCGCACGTCTCGCATAAATGGCGTTCGCTTCAGTTTCTTTTCCTTGTTTGAATTGGGCGTCACCATATGATTTCAAGAACCGCTGCTGCTCGGAAAGTGGTATTTGATCAAACAGAGGAGATTCACTAGACTCCTTAAAAGCCAGACTGGCATCCGGCAACTTCTGTTCCTTCAGCAGAATGCAGCCCATTTCAGCTTGAAGCATCGTCTTGCTTGTGCTTTCTGCTTTGCTTAATCCAGGTCGCTGCAAGAGGTCTTTGATCAAAGCTTCTGCTTTATCGGCTTGCCCCAGGTTCAGGTATTGCTCGCTCAGTGCCACCGCCTTTAGTGCTGCTGGCAGGCTTAACGTTGTCTTTTCGGTGTCAATTGCTATAAATTCGGCCAGCTGTTTGTTTATCTCGTCATTGATTTTATTTATTCCCTTTAGCATGGCTAACTCAGCGTGATGGCCGGGTGGCGAATGTGGTGTTGGCGCAGTGTAGCCGGGCCGCGCACCATTAGGAATTTTTTGGCCGGTACTTTGGCTACCCGCGTGCACGTTGTAGTCAAACTTAAATTCAACATCTACAGCAGGAGCATAGTATTGCCACGATTGCATAGGTTTGGCATCCGAACCCTTAATTGCTTCTCTGCAGGCATCGAGATAACCTGCTGCTTGCGAAGAATCGCTAAACCGAATGTCAAATAAATCACCTCTACCGTTCACTTTGAATAATGCCAGGGCGTGCATGCTGCTCGGCCACTTTTGCGGGAACCAGACTGCTTTGATGCGACCTTGAATTGTTTCCATTAAACTTCTTGAGTGGGCAACTGCCATCTTGTTCCAGTGCGCTGCCTTTGATTTGTCGCCCAATTTGACGTATAACTCCGACAATGCGTCTTCCAAATTTAGTGTGGTCAGGCTATTTTCGCTGCACATTGGTCTTACAATATTCAGGCATAGCTCTAGATTTTCTGCGGCGAGAGCATACTTATCCTTCTCAAGGTAAAAATTGCCGAGGTCACAGTAAATTTCTGCGTCTTTAGTCTTGTTTGCTTGAGGCATAGCGGGGCAAAGAGCCAATGCTGCTTTTTCGTAAGCAACAAATTTATCGTTCCATTTTTGCTTTCGCGCATGTGCCGCTAATTTTCTGTAAACTTCATATTGCGTGGCAGGCTGTTTGTTTGCCTGTGCTACTGCCAATGCTTGCAGAAGAGCTTTTTCCGAAGCCGCGTCGTTGGAATATGCCGGCGTGACGGCCACTAAACTGGCTATAGCAAAAATACTGAGGATGCTTTTGCTGGTTTGTTTTGACACTTTTACTCGCTTGAAAGTCTACGCCAATAGTTTAGCTTGTCTCCCGCCGAGTTGTAGCGAGTGGTAAAGTATTATCGACGCTCGCTAGCCCAATGCAGTGCTGTGGAGAGATTTAAGTTGGTAGATGAACCAGAGCAAAATCTAGAATCTGTCTACCATAGTTTGACGGGCAACCGCGCAAACATAGCAACAGCGTTAGCTAAGTCTGAAGTTATGGAAGCCATTCTTGCGGTGCAGTTGGAAAAATTCCAAGCCGAAAATCTCAATGTCATCGAACTAGAATTGCAAATTGCGCAGCAAAGCGAGATGACTGCGAGATTGAAACACCACTTAATTGAGATTCAAGAAGAGTTGAAGAAGTTTTCTCCTGCCGATCGGCCGTCAACTTAAGAGCACAGTGGTATCACATATGATTGCAAAGAGGGTAAACTCAATTGTTCTATATTGAGGATTATTCATGCTGAAGCGAATGAGTGCAGAATTTATAGGTACCCTCTGGCTCGTCCTCGGTGGATGCGGAAGCGCAGTTATCGCTGCGGCCTTTCCCAATGTGGGCATAGGACTGCTTGGAGTATCGTGCGCTTTCGGTTTAACAGTGTTAACCATGGCTTACGCTATTGGTCACGTCTCTGGCTGCCATCTTAATCCGGCCGTCACTATAGGGCTCTTTACAGGCGGAAGATTCGCGGCTAAAGACATTGGCCCATACGTCGTCGCCCAGGTGCTCGGCGGCATTGCCGGCGCAGGAATTCTCTATGTCATTGCCAGCGGCGCACCAGAGTTTTCACTGGCTGGAGGCTTTGCTTGCAACGGCTATGGTGAACATTCACCCGGTCATTATTCAATGATGGCGGCGCTTATAACCGAGTTCGTTATGAGTTTCGCTTTCCTTTTCATTATTTGCGGTTCGACTCACGGAAATGCACCAAAAGGTTTTGCGCCAATTGCCATCGGCCTCGGTCTTACATTGATTCACTTGATCAGCATTCCGGTGACAAACACGTCAGTGAACCCTGCACGCAGTCTTGGACCCGCCATTTTTGTTGGTGGCTGGGCTCTAGAGCAAGTCTGGCTGTTCTGGGTGGCGCCGCTTGCTGGTGCCGCATGTGGTGGCGCTCTCTACCGCTGGTTGGGAGCTGAAGAAACCACTGCGGCCAAAGGCGACAGTTAAAGGTCAATTATGGCAACAAGCATGAACCGGAAATCAAAAACACACAAGTTTGGTGGCCTTATTTGTACAAGCCACGAGTTCGAAGTTCCTCTAGATTACGCAAACCCAAACCGCGCGCAAATTTCTCTTTTTGTTCGCGAGGTCATTTCTGCTGAACATTCTGAAAATGCAGAAAACATGCCGGTTTTGCTTTTCCTTCAAGGTGGTCCTGGCTTCGGCGCCGATAGACCTGAAAGTGCAAGCGGTTGGATGAAGCGTGCATTAAAGACCCACCGTGTCATGCTTATCGATGAACGCGGTACCGGGTTGAGTAATGCTGTAACCCATGAAACTCTCGCTACTTTAGCTAATGCCACGATGCAAGCGGAGTATTTAAAATTCTTTCGCGCTGATAATATTGTGCGCGATTGCGAAATGGTTCGCAAAGCTTTGCTCGGCGAAAAGAAATGGACCGTCCTGGGGCAAAGTTATGGTGGCTTCTGTGCCACAACATATCTGTCGTTTGCGCCAGAAGGTCTGGCCGGCGCGATTATGACCGGCGGGTTGCCACCGCTCGTTAACTGTCCGGACGATGTTTATCGTGCGACTTACAAAATGACAATCGAGAAAAACAAAATTTTCTATGACCAATTTCCTGACGACGTTAAGAAGGTGCGCAAAATTGTAGATTGTTTGTACGGCGAAAAAGTTCTTTTGCCCACGGGTGAAATCCTTTCACCAAGTCGCTTTCTGCAACTTGGTCTAAATTTTGGCTTCAATTCTGCTGGTAGAAGCATGACTACAATACATTACATGATGGAAAATGCCTTCGTGCAGACATCCGCTCAACCAAAACTCTCATATCAGTTTTTGCGAAATGTCGAGAGCATGAATCCGTTTAATACAAACCCTATTTACGCCTTACTGCATGAATCAATTTATTGCCAGAAGCAAGCGTCAGACTGGTCGGCCGAGCGAATGGTGCAAGATTTTCAAGAATTCAGTCATGACCATGATCCTGTTTGTTTTACAGGCGAGACTATCTATCCATTTATGTTCGATGAATATGAATGTTTAAAACCACTGAAAGAAGCAGCGCAAATATTGGCTGAATTCAAGGACTGGCCAGCACTTTACGACATTGAGGTTTTGAAGAGTAACTCTGTCCCTTGTTCTGCCACCATTTATTACAATGATTTGTACGTAGATAGAGTGCTTGCCGAAGAAACTGGAAAGACGATTTGTGGTGCTAAATATTGGATTACCAATGAGTACGAGCACGACGGTATTCGTGAAGACGGTGAGAAAATTTTGGATCGGTTGTTGGAAATGCTAGGTTAGTGTCCTTTCTCAACGCAAATCAGAAAAGCAGCATAGATTAAGGTGAGCTACTTTTGAAATTTTTAAGAACATGCGACATTCTTTGGATTGGTTTAAATGGCCTTGCCATCGATACGGCCTTTGTTACCGCAGGCGGCAAGCCGCGCCCGCCCCTAAGCACCATCGGAACTTTGAAGGTCGAGCCATCGCTCAATCCAGGAGTAGATTGGAAGCTCAATAAAGTGCTCAAGAAATATGGCGGTTGGTATTCTGTGATGGATCCAACCTTCGAGCCCACCGAGGCATTATACGAAGACCTTCGAAAGATTGGTTACGATAGAGCGCACTTTGATCGATCTCGGGAGTATATTTTGAATCCGACGGAATACACGCGAAAAGCGTTAGAAAGTTGGAAGAAAACAGACGAACAATAACTTTGGCATTCTTTCTCACGGTGATCAAGCGCCGACTACCAATCAGGCTGTTGGTCTGTTGTCACTCCAGACGATTATCGCCTTCTCCTGGTTGCCGTAAAGGCAGATATACTTATGCAGTGGAAAATTCCCGCTGAGCTATATTAAATATGCATTTAATCCTCATCCTCATCGCTTTCGCCTTCGGCTGTCAGAGCGTTCAGGCGATGCCCTGGGAGCCATCTGCCGGGCATAGCCAAATACCAATCTGGCCGGGTGCGGCTCCTGATGCCATAAAAATGGATGGGCCAGAGAAAACATCGAAAGGTGAGGGTCTTATCGCCGGCAAGACTGTGCTGTCTGCTACTAATATTTCTCAGCCCACGATAACGGTTTATTCGCCTGCGGGAAAAAATACAGGAGCTGCGGTAATCGTTTTTCCGGGCGGCGGCTATAAAATTTTGGCCATGGATTTAGAAGGTACCGAAGTCTGCAATTGGCTAGCCTCGCGTGGCATCACCGGCGTACTTTTGAAGTATCGCGTGCCCAACAAGGGGTCGTATCCAAAATCGCCGGTGGCCTTGCAAGACGCGCAGAGGGCCATGGGTATTGTGCGTTCGCGCGCTGCCGAGTGGCAATTAGACCCGCACAAGATTGGCGTGCTCGGATTTTCTGCCGGCGGACACCTGGCGGCCGCCATCAGCACACATTTTGAGCGCCGATTATATGCGCCTGTTGATGAAGCCGACAAAGTCAGCTGCCGCCCTGATTTTGCCGTGCCGATTTATCCGGGGCACTTATGGATTGACCGGGAGAAGTTTGAGCTAAATCCGGCTGTGCCTGTGACCAGTCAGACGCCACCAACATTTTTATTACAGGCGGAAAATGATCCGGTTGATCCGCCGGAGCATGCGTTAGTTTACTACCGTGCTTTGAAAAAATCGGGAGTGCCAGTGGAATTGCATTTATACGCAGCGGGCGGTCATGCCTTCGGATTGCGTCGCACAGAGCTTCCAATCTCGGCGTGGCCAACTTTAGTTGAAACCTGGCTGAAGACTATCGGGATAACAAAATGATGGAGAATTTCATTGCTAAATGTCTGGCACTTTCTGCATCGCTAGCTCTTCTCGCATTCTTTGTTGGCAGTGTTCACGCCAGGCCATCCGCGGGGTCGACACGTGCTTATCAAAATGGCATGACACTGGTAAATCACAATAAATATCGCGCTGCGATTCCGGTATTTAGTGAAGCGATTAGGTTAAACCCTGGTGATGCATTAGCTTTTTACGAGCGCGGCCGCGCCTATTTAAACTGTGAAGACACAAGCTCTGCGCGTCGTGATTTAGATCAAGCGATTGCAATGAATCCCTCTTTTGCAAAAGCTTATTTTGAGAAAGCGCGATTGTTCAGTGAGCTTGAGCAAAACGAATTAGCCATTGCTACTTGTGATAAAGCGATTGCCCTGGCTGGCGCCGAGACACCTTCATTCTGGTACAAAGATCGTGGCAGCTGGCATGTGCTACTCGGCCATACAGAAAAAGCGATCAGCGATTTTTCAACCGCAATTGAGCGTGAGCCAAAAGAAATCTGGGGATATTTTAGTCGCGCTAGTATCTATTCTAAAACTGGCCGCTATCAGCTAGCAATCGATGATTTGTCAAAGGCAATCGCACTCGAAAAACACTCTGAACGAAGCCGTTTTTATCAAGTTCGAGCAAACTGCTACGACAAAATTGGCAAGGCTGATCTTGCCAGCAAAGATCGTAAGGCGGCGGCGGGTGAATTGGACAGTGATTGGGCCAAGTTTTAGTATGGTAATCGGTTAGGAGTAAAGCATGGAACAATCATTGCCCCAAGTCGGCAATATGGAAGCCCTCTTCAATATTTTTGCCAACGTATCTGAAATAGCTGGAATTCGCAATGGGCTGATGTTTCTTTTTGCGGCCTTCCTGCTTTTATTCATCAAAGAGTGGGCGACCAGTGGCAAGTACCTGCTCATCGGCATAGCCCTTATAGGTGCTGGATATTTGACCGCCTGCATTCCTTTGCATCAAACATTGGGCGAGCATGGAGGCCTAGCTCTTACAGCCGGAATTTTGTGTGGCTTCTTAGCATTTTTAGTTATGGTCGCTAGCCTGGCACTGCTGGCGCTACCAGTTCGCATTGCCAAGAATCGTGGAGCAACGACGTTTAAGGCAATTACGATTTTAAGTTTTCTAAGCTTGCTTTTGCCTGTTACTTGGTCAGTTGCTATGTTCTTGGCTCATAGAACGAAAGCAGAAGCAGCAGTTTAACGCGTCATTCACTGTTGAAAGCGAAAAAAGTTCGGCTTACGTTTTTGAAGTCGGAATTTGCCACGGTTCTTTAAAATCGCGACCCGATTGTCGAGCGAGCTC
>CASBPX010000102.1 GCA_949127735.1 Candidatus Obscuribacterales bacterium
ATCGGTCCAGAGTTTGCTATCTGCCGTGCTGTCGCTAAGATTGAAAAGCGCATTTGTGATGCTGGCGACCATTTGCTCCGGAGCCTCTGCCACCAAATGCGGTGCAGCAACAAATAATTTGCACCAACCATACTCAATTGCCGCATAGCGTGAGTAAGGTCCAAGAAATTCGTTGCCGAAAAGTTGCAGCGATATGTCGTATAGCACTTCCAGTACAAGCTCAACTCGGTCTGGACGGCAGAGGCTCACGGCGTCGATAATCGGTGCCACGTTCAAGCGCAAATGATCCATAAATGCGTCGCCGTCCAGGCGCGGTTTCAAGCGTTTAGCAAGGGCAAATTTGGCGTTAAACATGGCCCGCCACTCACCGAGCGCGCCGGCGAGAGCGCTGGAAATCTTGAGATTTGTCTTGCTGGCTACTTCCATTTCAACCATGCAAGATAATTGGTGTAGCGCTGATGCAAATATTTCAATTTGAGAATATCGTCAAAGAGATGGCCGTACAGTTTTCTTCCGTTGCTCCAGTCTGCAAGCAAGTGCTCAATTTTCAATATTTGAGCCCGTGCTTCAGCTTCGCTCACACCCACAAGTCCACGCTCAAAAATTTGCGCGATTGCAGCGACCGGATCATCACTGTCTAAATTCAAACGATCATATTCGGCACAAGACAGATCAAATATTCGCCGAATCCAACTGATTCGATCTACTCTGAAAACTTCATTGCCGGCCACTTCAAAAAACGGATTGTCTAGATTTGGCTGTAATTTGTCATGCAAGACAAATGGGAGAATTTGACGTATATCATCAAGCGTAACAATACTTTCGCCACGAAAATAAGTCATCGCTTTGATAAATATCAATGACGTGAGCAATGCCCGCACCGACAGCCCGCTTTGAGATTGGGCTCCGATGTCTTTCAATTTGTCTTTGCCAGTATCTTGCGCTGCCACAGCGTACATTTCGATGCCCGATAATTTGACCGTATCTTTTGTCTTATATTCCAGTTGCTCACCGGCCGGTTCGCAAAATTCAAATTGGCTGGCGAAAAACTCAAGACGCCTCAGTAAAGGCGGCGGAACGCTCACTGCCAGCATCTCTTTATGCAAACGGTCGTGTTCTTCTTCAGTGAAGATGATTTGTTTCGGCACCACTTCTTCTGGGCGCACACCCTCTTCGATTCTATTGAGTAGTTCACCGAGAAAACGATTATTGAAATGAAGAGCCTTTACGACAACGTCGATACGATCTTTAAGGGCTTCTATAACGTGATAAGTTCCTCCGCCGGCATCGTCATTGGCTGTCAGATACCAGGCTGATTCTGGACATTCATAGATGTGATCGAGTATTTCAGCATAGTTATCTGAAAGCACTGTCAGTAAAGCAGACTGAGTGCGGGTAGGAATGCGGTTGTATTCATCAATAATTTTTACTCTCATAGACAGCCATTTGCGCCAAGAGATGCGGATGTCATCCATGTTTTGCGCGGCCACCAGATCGGCAGGCAATGGATTGCCGAGTAGGTCGGCAATGGTCATTTGCGGCTGCCCGTGCTGAATCGCCCTGCGCACATCTTTCAGGGAATAGCCTGCAATCAATCCCATTAAAGTGGCACTGGCCGTCTTACCGCGACCTGGCCCGCCAACCAGTAAGCAACGCCGCCGAGCGGCAAAATTCAAAATCGGCAGCAAAACAAAACTTGAGTAGCTTTGAGCAGACGGCAAATTTAGCCTGCTTTTTAAATCGCCAAAAACATAACTTTGAGAAGGACCATCGTTGTATTCGATGTCGTAGTGCGGGCTGATGATCGCTTGATTGACGATCCAGAAATAAGCTTGCCTGAGCTTCTCGTCTAGTGCTACTCCGGAGCCGGTTTCTTCCTGCGCTGATGCCACCGGCCCGAGATACAAATCAGCAACATCAAAACTTACTTTGGTTTTGACGGCGCGAGGATTAGTCGGAGACTGCGAAATATGTTGATATTGCTGTGACAATTTAGTCCACTCTAAAAGTAGTTTGTGTAGTATTGCAGGGATCAAAATAGTTTCAATTAATTTGCCCGCCTCAAAGGTCAGGGAAATCATCATTTTTAATTGGGCGGTTTGACATCTGCCAATTAATTCTATTAGTAACAATTAATAGCAGCCCTCCCATGTCAACGCCCGGGATGCGATACCTTATAAGCAGGTTTTTGATGCTGTCCATTCGTGGACCTCGCGCCTCTGAAATGGCCATCGAGCATCAATCACTAAAAAGGCTGAAGAGTTTAACAACTGACTATGATCAGCATTGCCTGTCTTAAGCGATGCCTAAGAATCGATGTCACAAGCTGGCGACGCATATTGCAAGCCACTCAAAGCTAAGTAAAACAAACATTTATATCAATAAGGTAATTTGATGAGTCGAAGCAAGGTAGAGGGCACCAAGATTGCCCAGGCTGCAAAAGATCTCAATGTCACCAGCGTTACAATCAGACGCTACATTCAAGAGTTCGAGATCGAAACAGCCACTGATGAAAATGGCATAAAAGTTCTTCCTGCCCAGGCTTTAGAAGAACTGCAAGAAATTCGCAAACTAAAAGAAGATGGGCTGACCAATCCTAAAGTGATGGAACAGCTAGAAGAAATGCGTTCAGCAAAACCGGAAGAGAAACCGGCTAAAGCAGATAAAGCAAAACCAAAAGCTAAGGCAGTAAAAGTTGTGGCCGCGGCCAAAGGCAAAAAAACGGCAGTTCAAGTCGATGCCGATGATGAAGACGAAGAAAAAGAATCAGTTAAAGAAGAACCGGTTCGCAAAGTTCGTGCCACCAAAATTGTAAAAGCACAACCAGCGCAAGAAGAAAAAGACGAAGCCGCCGCCGATTCAGAAGGTGAAGGCGACGATGAGGAACAGTCAGGCCAGGCAGCTGCCGGCGCAGACGGTGACCGTTTCATGCACGCTTTGACTTGTCAGACTTGCAGCAAAACTTTTGAGCACAATAATCCTCGCCTGAGAGATTGCCTTGAGTGCTACCGCGCCAAGCGCAAAGAAAGAAGACGCGGCGGTAGCGAGAAACACAAAAAAGTAATCGAGAATCCGCTGGCAACGCAGGTCTTAAGCAGAACTCAATCTCCTCCAGCCGCTTCGGCCTTAGCCGCTACAGGCGAAAAAGATGTTACTGACCGCGCTGACCGCAGCGATCGTCCTGATAGACCAGAGCGTACAGAACGACCAGAGCGTGAACCTCGTCGCGATCGCCCTGATCGAGAAGGCCGCGCTCCAGACAGAGCCGACCGTCCTGACCGCCTAGAGCGCCCTGATCGTCCAGAACGCCCTGAAAGAGAAGGTCGTGATCGTGAAGGCCGCGCTCCAAGTGGTAATGATAGAGAGAAGCCAGGCCTTAATGGTCACGAAAGAGCAATTGCTGCTGCTTCAGCTCAAGCCTTGACTCAAGAAAAACGCACTGTGGAGCCATCTTCCTGGGCTCAAATGCAAAAGCCTGTGCGCTCATATCGCAAAGCAATTGAAGAAACCAGATTGATCACAGGCTCGCTTAAACGTCGCCTGGAAAGGCCTGACTTGCCGGAAGGCGAACGTCGCTGGTTGGAGCAAATCTATGCTTATCAGCTGATTTTGCACCAAGGGTGGAGGCACCTGGCTGAATACAAATCAGGCAGCCCAACACAAAAACCTCAGCAAGAAGATTAACTGACGGCCTAGAAGGGCTCAGGTAGCTCTTTTGGTAGAAGCGGTTGAGAAAACGAGCCTGGTTGAGCTTTCGCTTGACCATATTGACTATAGTCATGATTATTGTTCGCTGAAACTCCGGGTGCACCAAGTAAACCCGGCATGGGCCCCGCTGTGAACGGATTAGCTAATGGTGCATTGGGCGGAGCGGTGGGTGGGGTCATTTTGGTCAAATCAACCGATCTGGTTAATCGCACAGGCACCACATCACCTTCTTCAAGCAACAAATCTTTGCCGCGATAAGCCCGACTGCTTCTGCGCGTAAGACCAAAGGTCATTGAATTAACCATTGATCCGACTGAGCTTTTGTAGTCAGACATAGACAAACCTGGCCCGCGCACGATCGGTGCTTTTTTCATGTCATGCGCCGGATTACGGTCTATAAAGCCAGTAAACGGTGTGGAGCGGCCATCAGGGAAAACCAGGGTAGTAAGACCAATTTCGACATTGCCAGAGGCACCACGCTGTCTTTGTATAGCTGCAGGAGCGGCAACCACGACTTTGCCGATTATGCGCGCACCGCGCGGTATCAGTTCATTACCGTTTTGAGAGTATCCGTCTACAAGGACAATCGAAAACAGATCTCCGGACAAACTTTTTCTTGAAGAAATATCGTCACCAAGAACACCGGTCAAAACAGATCCGGCACCAATGCGTGAATTGATCATCTGCTGAATCATCTCATTTGAGACTGCACCAGGACGATTAAAGGCCCCAGGCCCCGCGTAGGGTGCTTCTGGTGCGGCCATCAGTGAAGGAGCCATGCCACTTGAATTGGAACTGGCGTAAGCATTGGAACTGTTACCAGAGCCAACAAGCCCAGGAACCGACCCTGGCGGTGGTGGAACGTAGCCTTTGCCCATCGGACCAGACGGTGGTGTGCCCTCTGGATGCTGCATTTGCCACTGTTCACGGCTATCTGCCGGCGAAAGAGAAAGACACAAACAGAGCATTAATGCTGCTGTCGCGTTCAGGTTTGCTTGCGCTTTAACCTGCATATTTTTTCCTCCTCCAGAATTCTAAAAAAGAAAGGAAAGATTATTTTCTTTCGCACCTTAAGCCTATTCTATGTGGATTTTAAGCTAATTAGCAAATTATTGCGTAATAGAAGCGACCTTTGAAAATACTGAAAGTGCGCACTGTGTTACGATCTCCCCTTCATATAAGTACTCCTTTGCCTGCCGAGCAGGACGTTTAGACCATAGGGGATAAAGCATTGGCTGAATCTAAAAAACAAAAACAGTACGAATCGGTTTTCATCGTCAGACCAAATCTGGATGAAGACGCTGTAGACCGCACCATCAGCGCCGTTGAAGAATTCATCAAGGCACAAGGTGGCTCAGTCGACTCAGTAGACAAAAAAGGCCGTAAAAGATTGGCCTATGAAGTGGAAAAAATGCGTGATGGCTACTATGTCGTCATTACTTTCACAGCTAAGACCGAGTCTATTTCACCGCTTAAGAGAATGATGGTTTTATCAGAAGACATCATCCGCTCACTCATTGTTGTGTTGGAAGAAGAAGCGAAAGCAGCTACTAATCAGTAATACACAGTTATTCAGAGTAAGCAGGTAATGCCATGAGTTTGAGCAAAATAGTCATTTCAGGGCGGGTGGTGAAAGCTCCAGAAAAGCGCTTCACACCTAACAACAACGTGGCCGTTACTGAATTCACCATTGGTGTGGATTCACCTAATCGTCAAGACGGTGGAGTAGATACCAACTTCGTCAAAGTAATCACCTGGAGAGATCTGGCTGAGCGTTCCGCTCTTGAGATCAAAAAAGGCGATTATGTGGCAGTTGATGGTCGGCTGCAAGTAAACAACTACACCACAGCTGAAGGCGCCAAACGCCGCGATGTGGAAGTAGATGCAGTGGCAGTGGAAAATCTTTCGCTCACAGTTAGCGGAGAGGGAGAAACCAAGAGCAAAGGTCCGGAAGATGAAAGTCGCCTGGCTGCTGTATCTGGTAAGAAGCCACAAGGTAAAAACATAGTAGAAGGTAAAGAACCGGAAGATCTCGACGCCATCTTCTCTTCAGAAGACGAGATTCCGTTCTAAATTGCATTTTCAGGAGAATTTTTAAATGGGCAGAATGTCAAATGACTCAGCACCACCACGTCGTCGCAAGACATGTGGCTTTTGCGCTGACAAAGTAGAATTTATCGATTACAAAGATCCGAACCGTTTGAAAAAGTTCGTCACCGAGCGCGGCAAAATTTTGCCACGCAGAATCAGCGGCAACTGCGCTAAGCATCAGCGTTCGCTCACTGTAGCGATTAAACGGGCTCGTGATATTGCTCTTATGCCTTACATGGCTGAAGGCTAGATCGCTGTTGTATAGAATTAGTGCAAGTAGTCTTATAACTCGCCGAAATAGAGATTCTATTTTCATTTCGGCTGTTGTAAGATTATTTGCCCGCGCCGAAGTGGTGAAATGGCAAACACGCTACGTTCAGGTCGTAGTGAGAGCAATCTCTTGGGGGTTCAAGTCCCCCCTTCGGCAGTTTTTTGTTAATACTTGCTTTTTGTTATTACTTATTGATTACACGAGGTACGCTTGAGCACAATCGATCCCCGTCGTCCGGACGCAAGACGAGACCTTCCCCCTCTCAACGAACGCATCCGCGATCGTGAAGTCAGACTTATTGATGAGGATGGTAGTCAGCTGGGAATTGTGCCTACTCGTGAGGCTCTAGCTGCCGCCAAAGAAAAAGGTCTTGATCTTTTACTCGTACAGCCAGATGCTAATCCGCCTGTAGCCCGCATTCTTGACTATGGCCGACACAAGTTTGAACTGGAGAAACGCGCTAGAGAAACGAAGAAAAAGCATCACATCCAGGATGTGAAAGAAATCAAGATGCGCTACAAAATCGAGAATCACGATTTTGATGTGAAGTTACGCAGCGCTCAAAAGTTCTTAATCGAAGGCGACAAAATAAAAGTCTTAATTCTCCTGCGTGGCCGCGAGATGCAGCATGCCAACATGGCAATCGATCTCATGAATCGTTACGCAGAAGCCCTCAAAGATTTATGTTTGATTGACAGAGAGGCGAAACTCGAGGGCAAGAGTGTTATCATGATTCTTTCGCCCCTTCCGTCAAGGGGCAAATCGCCTGCTTAACTGGATTTCAGAACTCTGAGACCAGTAAAAGTCGTCGAAAATGTGACTATTGCAATAGATTGTTCACCCAGAGAGTGGAACCAAAATGCCTAAGATGAAAACCAATAAGGCTGCCGCTCGCCGCTTCAAAATCACCGGTACCGGTAAGATTTTGCGCAGGCAAGCTGGTAGTCGCCACTTAAACGAGTGGAAGTCAGCCAAAGTGAAGCGCAATCTGCGCGGAACTACAGCTGTGCATCCAGATGTTGAGGAACACGTACTGTCCATGTTCCCTTACAGAAAATACTTGCGTTAAAAAAAGTCCACAAGCCTGGTCCAAGGGATTACTCCTCTCCGACGACCGGCACCGTTTTCGCTCAAGCTAACTAGCTATCAAGCCTAAACAACTACACATCTCTTCTTTGAAGAAGGAGCAAAAATGCCCAGAGTAAAAAGAGGCAACGTCCTCCAGAAACGCCACAAGAAAATCCTCAAGTACGCTAAAGGTTTCCGCGGCTCCAAATCCAAAATATTCATAGCTGCTAACCAGGCAGTAATGCAGGCCTGGAAGAATGCTTACAGAGATCGTAAGAAGCGCAAACGGGACTTCAGAAGTTTGTGGATCACCAGAATCAACGCTGCCGCCAGAATTCATGGCATGAGCTACAGTGTGATGATGAATGGTCTGAAGAAAGCCAATATCGAAGTTAATCGCAAGATGCTTGCCGAGCTGGCCGTCACTAACAAAGAAGCCTTCACCAAACTGGCTGAATCAGCCAAAGAAGCCGTTGGTGCTGCAAAAAAATAAAGTGTGTTTTCATGGAGATTGAGTTGAAGTGAGAATAGTCACTCTCAGCTCGCCATCAAACCCGCTTCTTAAAAGGATTCGCTCTCTTCATGAGCGCCAAGCCCGGCATAAAGCCGGGCTTTTCCTTATTGAAAGCGAAACTGTGTTGCTAGAAGCTTTTGCCCGTGATCTTGAAATTGAAGCTGTGGTTGTGGACAGAGAATATTTCGAAAAGGGATTTCCTGAAACTTTCGACGACAATTTAGTTGAACTCAACGTTGTTGAATCAGCGCTATTTAAAACTCTGCCAACTACATCTACTCCAAGTGGTGTCGTTGCTATTGCAAAGGCGCGTGACCACAGGCTGGACGGTCTGCTGCAAGCAGTAGATCATGACCACGTCACCCTTGTAGTTTGTGAAAATGTGCAAGATCCAGGCAACCTTGGCACCATCATTCGCACCGCCCTGGCCTTTGGTGCCGGCGGATTGATTTTAACTCGTGGGTCCGTGGACATTTATAATCCTAAAGTAGTGCGCTCGGCTATGGGAGCGCTTTTTCAATTGCCTATTGCCACAAACGTTGAGCTTGGCGAATGTCATCGACACCTGAAAAATCGAGGCATTGATATTGTCGCGCTTAGCCCCGAGGCGGAACAATCATTTATCGATTTAAATTACGGCAAAAAGGTCGCTCTCTTATTGGGTAATGAAGCCAACGGCTTAACGCCTGAAGCGGAGGCTATGGTAACTACAAGAGTAAGAATACCTATGCATGGCGATGTGGAATCACTCAATGTTGCCATCGCCGCTGGTGTCGTCTTGTTTCATGTCAGCAATGTGGCCGCGCGTTAAACATACTTAGCTAAAACCATATTCGTCGCATTCTTCTTCGACGGTTAGATCAAGAATAACGCCCTCGTAAATGGCTGAAACAGGCACTTCCAGAGCCGGCGATAAAGCGCTTAATGTCAACGAGTCATTATAAGTGAGTACTTTTCCTTCCCACTGGTTATCGCTAGCCAGTTGATAAAGGTCTACTTGAAATTTGTTCTGATGAACTATGACATATTGCTTGAGACTTTCTAGCAGCCTATAAGCGACTAGCTTCTCCCGTCGGTCGATGTGTGAAGTCGAAGGCGATAAAACCTCCACAATCAATACAGGGGCTCGCTTAAAAACGCTTTTGCCCTCATAAGGCTCGCAGCTGACCATCAGATCTGGATAGTAAAAGCTCTTTGCCTTTTCCACGTTGACTTTCATATCGTGCATAGAAACTCGACAACTTGAGCCTTTAAGGTGGTTATGAAGCAAATTACAGAAATTTACGCAAATAACATCATGGGCCTGAGTGGCTCCAGCCATAGAAAAAATGTGTCCGCTTATATATTCATTTCTGACCGTGGACGACTCTTCTTGAGCCAAATATTCTTCTACAGTAAGGTCCGGCAATTTCAAAAATTGAGACATAGACTTCACCCCGGTGCAGCACATTATCTATTATACGTCGGTTGTCAAATCTCAAGTTAAAGCGCGTGGCATCGCTCTGCACAACTAAAACGTATACGTTCTAGTTGTGAAAGTAACTACTGCGCAGCAAGGGCCATAATTGCTAAAATTAGGCCATGGTGAAAAAACTCGAAAAAGCCAAAGTAGAGGTAGATCTGAAGCCAAGCTCCGGCTTTCAGCCGATCACGGCGGCGGAAGAAGAAAAGTCTGCCGACGATGATCATTTAGATTCGCAGACAATGACTGTGGTTGAGCATCTAGATGAGCTGCGTTGGCACATTATTCGTAGTGTCGGCTACATAAGCGCGGCTTTCATTGGTTCTCTCTTTCTCACCAAAAGCGTGTTGCGCATTCTGCAAAGACCAGCAGGCAATATGGAGTTTCAAGCACTTTCAATTGAAGAACCGCTCGTGGTATTCATCAAAGTGACTTCGTACCTTGCTCTTATCATTGCCTCTCCGTTTATACTCTGGGAAGTAGGTCGGTTTGTCGCCCCTGGACTTACCAGGCAAGAAAAACGCATTGTCTCGCCTGTAGTGTTCGGCAGCCCTTTGTTGTTTTGTTGTGGTGCAGTTTTCGCTTATTTTTGTTTACTGCCGCCGATGTTGAGTTTCTTCGGAAATTTCAGCCAGGGCATTTCGCCCATCAATCAGCGGCTCGACTACTACATTTCGCTGGTGTGTTCGATTCTTCTGTATATGGGTCTTTGCTTTCAAATTCCCATTGTCATATTTACTCTTGCTATGGCCGGTCTGGTCAATTCGCAGCAGCTCATTAAAATCTGGCGTTACGCCGTCTTTGGCAGTGGCATGGTGGCCTGTGTATTGACGCCTGACCCCACCGCTTTTTCAATGCTGATTGTTACAGCTGCGTTGAGTGCCCTATATTTCTTATCGATTATTCTGCTCAAGTGTTTTGGTAAGTAATGGACTGGCAACTAATCTCCCATTATCTTTTGGCAATACTGACCCTGCCTGTGTCTGTAATAACGGTCAAGAGCGTAATTGAAAATTCAGGCACATTGTTTGATGAAGATCTGACGATTAAAGACCGAGTCTTACTGAAACAGTTTGCTTTTTTCGTGCTACTGCCTGTGGTGGTACTATTTCATGAACTGGGTCATGCTTTGGCTGCGCGCTTTTACGGCGCTAACATCAGTGCCTTCCACTGGAGCATGTTCTGGGGCGAAGTGACAATTGATGGCAGGCTTTCTCCGCTGCAACATTATGTAATTGCCCTGGCGGGAAACCTGTTTCAATTATCGGCCTGCTTCTTTGCCCTTGTTCTGGCCGTGATAGAAAGCTCTCCTGCCATAGTTGCTCTGTGTATTTATTTCTACCTTTTTAACGGATTGGCTTGCCTGATTGGTTATCCTATACTGTCGCTGACTTCGTGGAACGATGACTTCGCCATAATTTATGGACAGGGCGGCCCGGTGCTTGGCACCGTCACCGGTATCATCCATTTAATTCTAATTGCACTATTTCTTAGTTCCTACTTCAGTACCCCGGGCAAATTCTGGTTTGTACGCAAAACTAGACCGGCCTGGTATCGGGAATTTGCTAAAACTTTGTCCAGGGCCAAGCAAGAGAACGATGCGGTCAACTATCTGGCAGTGGCCTGGCAGTACTATTTTGTCGGTCTAGACAAGCTTTGCGAGCAGTGTTTGATCACTGTGGAAAAACTTGACGCAAAACTAATGGACGTTTGGCTATTACGTGGATATATCAATCAAAGTAAAGGCCGTTTTGACAGTGCCATTTTATGTTTTGAAGAAATTACCAGCAATGACAATGACAGTGACAAGACTCTGCAAGCGCGGGCCTGGATGGCATGCGGCCACTGTCTGGCACAGAAGCTAGAAAACACCAGAAGCCCCCAGTGGCATGATGTATTAAAAACCTATAAGCAAGCCTCGACCGTAGCACCGGAGCTGGCTGACCCACATTATTACCTTGGTGTAACACTGATCAAAGCCGGTCTTTTAAGTGATGCCGAAGCCGAGCTGCAACTTTGCCAGGGCAGCAAAGGACGGGTGCTGACCTGGCTTGACCCCATGCTCGGCTCCATGGTTCAGCAGGAAGTCAATACCATTCGTAGCATGAGCAGGACCAAGCAATAAATTTCTCTCACCCTTGTCAGTAGAATGCCTCCTATAATTACCCAATCCAAAACCAATCGCGGCGTTACTAACGAAGGCATCTAATTTGAACTTCAGCGCATTAGTCCATGAGCTGCTGACGCACCACTCCACTGCTATGGCGTGGTGCCTGGCGGCGCTAACTCTAGCACTGGCTGCTGACACCCTGATTAGGCTCTACACCGAGCGTCACCGGCTGGTTAAAGAAGAGCTCAATGATGATGACCGGGCTTTTGCCTGGCGCCTAGTGATTTTTCTGGTCTTGCCGATTTTGGTTTTAATTGATCTTCGTGTCAGCGAAATCGTTATTGCTGCTGGTATCAGAGACGGTGGCACCATCGCACTTTGTGGTGAACTGGTGCAATTACTTTTTGCTCTGGTTTTGCTACCGGCACTGCTGGTGCGCCCTCACCCATTCCTTGCTACTTTCCTCGGTTATTCCGTCGCTTTTACTCTCGGTCTTAATCTGGTACTAAATCCGGCTCTGGCACTAGCTGGAGTAGGCACTGAACGTCTAAATAATCCTTTCATCATTGTGCACACTCTGCTGACTGTGGCCTTCCTTTTTTGTTTGCGCTATTCGCGAGTGCGCCTCTGGTTTTCCGGTCTGACGCGACCGCAAATTTCAAAAGAATTAGCTCAATCAATCACTGACTGGAAAGAGCGCAGACATGACGCCAATTTGACTTTGCGCACTGGTTTGCTCTACGTCAGAGCGGGCATGAATCGCCAGGCTAAACGACTGCTTAAGCATCTGCAGTCGCACACTCTTCATGCCACTTTTCTTAAAGCGCTGATTTGTTTTCGGCAGCGGCGCTACGCCCAAGCAAAAGTATTGTTTGTGCAAACATCAGAATTTCAGGGTGTAGATGGAGAGCTAAAAGCAACTTTGCTAGCGGCTGCAGCCTGTGCCGCTTTCGCTGATGGAGAAATCATCAACAGCCTCAACCTTTGTGATCGCGCCCTCGAATTCGAAGATGCCTGTTTAACTGCTCGAATGGTTAGAGTTGACGTCTATCTGGCCCAGGGGAAAAAAGCTCAAGCGGCTCGGGACATCATGGTGGCAATGCATCTCGGCTTAAATTTCGATCTTAAAGACAAAGTGCCGGTTGATATCGAGCAAACTTATATGCAAATTGCGGCACTGTCGAATCAAGCTCAGGAAGTGCGTTCTGAGATTCTTTTGAGAAATTGATGCGGGTTATACGAAAAATGGCTTTCTTCTTTTTGGATAATACATATAATGTCAGAAGCCAAGTGTCAAAAAGTGTTTAGAGAAGTTTCTACAGGTATCCATGTTTTGAGGTCCTGTTGCCAGCGTGTCGAATAGTGCCAAAGTCAGATTGAACATCCGTGCCAGAATGGTGATTCTGTGCCTGGCGGTGGCAACTCCTTTGTTGGCCATAGGCAGCTTTTCACTTTTCAAAGAGTATCAGACTCTCAAGCACGAAGCCGAACATGCCACCACTCTGCAAGCGGCAACAGGCGTACGCACTCTGACCAACTGGATTGACTCGCAGCTTGGTTCTTTATCGGCTGTAGCTGGCCTCAGTGCCAGAAACTCGCCACTCAGTAACAGTAATATTAGTGACGCAAAGAACGACACCACGCTTTCAACTGCACTGGTGGCGCAACCATCGTGGAGCAAACTATTTCTGACTTCACCTGATGGCAGCAAGGTGATCGCGCAAGCGCATCGCGATACCAGCAATAGTCATAGTTCTGCTGCCAGTCTCGTAGGCGGTGACAATGCTATTTTCAAACAGCTTCTCTTGACCACCCTAAAGAGCTCTAAACCTGCCATGGCATCAGCCACTGTCTTCGATCAGGCGGGCAAAGCTTACATTATCGCCTGCGCGCCTGTGGTTCAAAACAAGAAAGTTCAGGCACAGCTGGTGGCCGCTATCGATCCCAGGGCCGTACTCAATTTGTTTACCGGTTTATCGGGTGACTCGAGTAAAACCAGCGCCGTTATTGCCGTCATCGACTCACAAAAGCGCGTGATTGCCAGAACCATCGAAAACGATTTCTGGCAGGGCAAAGATTTCTCCCATGCCAAAACAGTTCAAGCTGCGGCCGGCAAACAGAAAGGTACTCTCGAAGCTATCGGCATTGCTGACCCAACACCTCGCGCATACGCTTTTGATCATGTGCCGAGCACAAACTGGCAGCTGACTGTAGGAATGCCAACAAGACTTATATATGGAACGGCTCATGACCAACTGATTTTAATGGTGGCTCTGACGGCCTGTGCCATCGGTATTTCTTTTGTACTGGCCTATTCAGCTACTTCACACTTCACTCGGGCTATCAATAGCCTGGTGAGAGAAGCACTTGCTCTGGGCAAAGGCGACTTTTCCAAACGAGTCGAAGTCAATTCAAGCGATGAGCTTGGCCTGCTGGCTCGCGCTTTCAATGAAATGGCTAATACCTTAGAACTTGACCGCGATCAAAAGAACATGGTCAATCGCATTTCCGAGTCAGTCAGACAATCTTTAGATATCGACGAAATTTTAAATACTACTGTTAAAGAGTTGGGGCTAGCCTTAAATGCCAGCCGCTGCTGTCTGGCTTTGATTGACACCCATAACACCACAGAGTTGGAAGATGACGAACTTTCCTTCGATTATGTCTGGTGGAATGAAAAATTCAGCGGCAATGCACTGATCAATCGCAAGGTGCTAATTTCTGAAAACACCACGCTGCGTCGAATCATCGATCAGGGCTCAATTATCTGGCTTGATGTATTAAGCGATCAAGACTTCAACAACTTAATTGACGACAGCGCCGGTAGCGACGCTGCTGACTGGCGGTCAATTAAAACGCTGATTGCTTGTCCTATTCAAGCGGCTTCAGGTATCATCGGCCTGATTTTAGTGCACCAGTGCGACGACATTCGCGCCTGGTCGCCGTCAGAGCTCGAACTTGTGGAAGCGGTGGCCAACCAGGTTTCGTTGGCAATTGATCATGGCCGACTTTACAGCCACGCTAAAACTCTAGCCGAAAAAGAGCAACTGATTAATCATATTGTTCGCTCGGTGCGCACCTCACTAGATGTTGATACCATCCTCGATACCGTGACCATTGAGCTATCAAAGGCGCTTGGTGCCGATCGTGTGCAAATTGCTCAGCCCAGAGCTGAAGGGCCACTGGTTGTCACTCATGAACACCATGCAGCGGAGCTTGAAAGTCACAAAGGCCTGAGTCTATACGGCAATAGCATTGATTTTCATCCGAATGCCACCGTCAACAGTTTCGTCAGCGACACTGGTAATACGGTGCTGGGAATCGACCTGGCAGCAATTGCTGGCGACGGCAATCAATCGGTGGCATCGCTTTCTGTAGTGCATCAAGTCGCGGGAGATCACGCCTGCCTGCCGTTCTCTGAATATTTGTCGACTATCGGTTCGCAGTCTTTAATTGCGGCACCGCTGCTCAATGAAAATCAACTGATGGGCGTGTTGATTGTGCATCAATGCAACAACTTAAGACAGTGGTCGGTTCATGAGATTCGTCTGGTTTCTGCCATTGCCGATCAATTGGCCGTTGCCATTGCCCACGCTCAACTCTTCGCACAAGTGAGACACCAGGCCATCACCGACGGGCTGACCGGTCTATATAATCACGTTTATTTCAAAAATCGCCTGACTGAAGAATTGCGCACAGCTGAAAGAAAAGGCCAGCCAGTTTCACTGATTATGATTGATCTCGACAAACTTAAGGTTATTAACGACACCCATGGTCACCCCGTGGGAGACTCTGCCATCAGGCAAATTGGCGCTATTCTCAAGACGCTCTTGCGCAGCGGCGATACTGCGGCTCGCTATGGTGGAGAAGAGTTTGGTATCATCTTGCCAGAGACATCGCTTCTAGAAGCGGCTTTAATCGCTGACAGATTGTGCAGCCAGATTCGCAATACTCATGTGCCCGGTCTGGGAAAAATTACGGCCTCACTTGGTACCGCCTGTTATCCAAAACAAGCACGCAATTCTTCTGAACTAATTGAGAAGGCCGACAAGGCGCTTTATGCCGCCAAAAATAGCGGCCGAGACCAGGTGCGTGTCTTTGAAGAAGATTTGCAAATAGGTGCATCACCCACTTTTACGAATGTCACGCGTGAACAAGAGCGGTCAAGTCAAGAGTCGTGACAGTGAAAAAAAGACTGGTACTCTTCGATATTGACGAAACAATGATTTCTTCAGACGGCGCTGGTCGCAGGGCGCTGGCGCGCGCTCTGCGTGAACAACATGAAATACCGGAAGAGCATACTCGCATATCCATGTCGGGGAAAACCGATCCGCAAATTCTTATGGAAATTTTTACTGCTTATGGTTACGACAGAGCCAAGGCGCTTTCGCATATCGATGACCTGATTGCCTGCTATCTCACCTATCTTGAAGACGAGATGCGCGCTTCGCAAACACTTATTTTGCATAAGGGCGTGGTGGCAATTCTAGAGCGGCTAGCGGCAGACGAAAATAGTTACCTGGGTTTATTGACCGGCAACGTTGAAACCGGCGCGCGCAAAAAGCTCGATTTCTTCAATCTCAACGGTTATTTTCCAATTGGCGCTTATGGCTCAGACTCAGCCAATCGTCTAGATTTACCGCAATTTGCGGTGGGCCGAGCGCAAAAGTATTTTGAGACTGAATTTGCGCCACCGCATGTGGTGATAGTGGGTGACAGCGTTAACGATATTGCTTGTGCACACGGTTATGGTGCCAGTGTGATAGCCGTCAATACCGGCAAAACTTCATGGCAAGAACTCTCTGATTGCAAACCGCAGCATCTCTTTGAAAATCTAGCTGACACCGAAGCCGTTTACCAGGCAATTTTTAACTAGTTACGGCGACTGACTATATATTTTAAAATTGCAGCCCGCTGCTGTTGATTAAGCGATGCGTCCCAGTGCAGCGCTTTATAACGAATGGGGGGCATACTGCCCTCTTCCACTACCGTTGAAATTTTGGCCAGGTCAATATTCGAAATTGGTTCTTTTCCTGAAACTTGATCCTGAGTCAATTTAAACGACTTTTGTCCTTCCAGCATGTCACGCGCGATAGTATCGCGAGCGATAGGAAAAGAGGCGTAGTAAGGATGAGCGATCAAGCCGGGAGTTACACTATGACAGTCAACACAACTGCTCTGCAATATTTTTGCCACCGGCGCAAAGTCTCGGTTATTGCTCACATCGACAACGGTCTTCCGCACGACAAAAAAATTAGAGAGTGGAAAAGCCAGACCAACGGCAAATACCACAAACAGCACAATAACCGGTAAAAGGCGATTGAGAGTGCTGCCTCTTGTGCTGCGCATGAGTGAAAATCCTTATTAGACTTTAGACAATATAGCTGATAGAAATAACTATAATTGTTCAGAACTTCATAAAAGAGGAATTGGTCTTGTCAGGCGAAAGAAGAC
>CASBPX010000103.1 GCA_949127735.1 Candidatus Obscuribacterales bacterium
GAGCTGAATCAAGTAAATGGCGCTAACATCGAGAGTGGCGAGAACGCCTCTTCCCTGGCAGACTGGCCCCAGGTGCAAAAATTACGCGCTGAACTGGTGGAAGCCAAAGAGCAGTTAGACCGGCTGGCCCATGTGGATTTCTTGACGGAAGTCTCTAATGCCCGTGGTCTTGAGCAAGTTTTACGAGCTGAAGACAGTCGTGTGGGTCGCTCAGGAACACACTTGATTGCTGTGCTCATTAATTGCGACGATTTTCACAAGATCAATAACGCTTTTGGTCATAGCACCGGCGACATCGTCCTTAAAGAAATTGCTAAGCGAGTTAAAAGCACTTTGCGACCATCTGACCATGTGGCGAGAGTCGGCGGCGATGAATTCTTGGTCTTGCTGCCTGATACCCAGCTTGCATATGGCATGCGAGTGGCTGAACGCATTCGTGTTGCTATAGCCGACGCTCCCTTACGCGGCGCTCAAGACGTGGTGCATCTGACTGCTAGCCTCGGATTGGCTAATCTGCCTCACAAAATTGCTTCTGTCAATGAAGCTGTAACCCTGTCGCGTACCGCTCTCAAGCGCAGTAAAGCTGGGGGTAAAAACCGGGTTTCACTGGCTCGCGATCTCGGTGTGGAAAAAATCGAAGACGATGAACCGACGCCTAAAAATATTGTCGCTCAGTTATGTGACAGTACGCAGTTTCGTACTGTTTACCAGCCAATAATGGATCTCAATCAAGAATTGATTGCCGGGTACGAAGTGCTTACTCGCGGCCCTGATGGCGCTTTTGAAAGCCCTGCTGATTTTTTTCGCATCTGTATTGAGAACAATATTTTAACTACGGTTGACTTGCAATGCTTGCGATTGTGTCTTGAAGATGCACCAAATGTGGGCCCCAACATGCGCCTGCATGTCAATCTTTTCCCATCTACTTTGCTCGAAACTCCAGTGAAAAATTTGATTGATATTTTTCCACAAGAGCGCAATGGCACTGTCTATTGCCTGGAGATAAGCGAACAGCAATTTATTACTGAGCCTGGCTATTTGCGCGAAGCTATTTATGGTTTAAAACAAGCCGGTATACTCGTGGCCATAGATGACGTCGGTTTTGGCCGCAGTTCACTAGAAACTTTGATTTTACTTGAACCCGATCTTGTCAAAGTAGATCGCAAATATGTTTCAGGCATCGCTCGTGAGCCGTCTAAGGCGAGGCTGTTGCGGAGGTTGGCCAATGTGGCCAAGTCACTTGGTGCCGAAATAGTAGCAGAAGGAATAGAAGATCGCGCGGATCTACCTCTTCTAAAAGAGATGGGCATTAACTATGGTCAGGGTTTCTTGTGGGGCGACCTTTTACCTGTGCTACCGGCTCTTAAAAACGAAGCTGAAGCAACTGACGTAAAAGCTAAAACTAAAAAAGCTAAGCCGGGTGCAGGTTCATGACACAATCGCCTGCCATAGTTTTCGCTCCTGAAAAAGTCTCGATTGAGAAAGCTCTGTCTGTGGCCTGGCAGTGTACCAAACGCGAGTTTGTGCCACTGCTTGTGGTGATGCTGATTTCCTGGGCTATACCTTTGTTTGTTAGTCTATTTTTTATCCTCGTTGGTTTTGCCATACCAAAAGATCAGTCTATTCTGCAAATTTGCTACGGTTTAATTACCACTCTTGTTTCGGGCCTAATCGGTGCTGTGATGGAGCTAGGCATGGTAAACGTTCAGCTTAAAGTACTTGATGGTGGCAGCGCTAAAGTCAGCGATTTATTCTCTGCCAACCAGTTTTTTGTCAAATATGCATTGGGCTCTTTCAGCTATAACGTTCTTGCTTTCTGGGGTTATATTTTTCTTTTCATTCCCGGAATAATAGTCAACTGTTTCATGCAATTCTATTCTTATTTCATTGTCGACAAAGCTCTTGGACCCATAGAATCTCTCCGTGCCAGCTGGATTGCCAGCCGCGGCGCGAGAATCAATATTTTGCTGATGGTACTGATCTTTCATGCCCTGCGCACAGTGGGCACCGTTTTATTATTTATTGGTTTGATACCGGCGCAGATGATAATTTCACTGGCCACAGCAGAACTTTATCGACAGCTGGTAAAGAACACATCTCCTGAAGATTTTGTCGGCATCGAAGGCTTGCGTTACTCTTTGCCCACTCAAGAAGACTATGATCGCGGTCATGTCATTCAAAACGATCAGCTCTAGCTTTTCATTTTTTCAATTGTTACTGGCGCGCTTTAAAATGACGGTGTTTTTGACCGGGGGTCGATGCGCGCTTTAATCAGCACGTTTGATTCAGGATAAAACATTGCCACAGTGCCGGTTTTAATTTCACCATAGACAATTTCAATATTGTTCAGTGCGCCGGCCTCGCCTATCACTCGCACTTTTTCTCCATCTTTCAAATCCATACGCTTGCAATCTTCCGCTGCAATTAAAAGACAGTGGCGGTGCGGCATTCCCCTGTAAATATCATGGTCTTCACAGACCACCGAATTAAATTGGCCTTCTGAGCGCAAGGTAATTAGCCGCAAAGCATTATTATCAAATTTTGGAATGGGTGTTACATGCATTTGCGCTTTGCCGCTAGCTGTGTTGAATTTGGCTTCGTGAAAGACTCTGCCGGTAACTGTAAACTCGCCTTGCTCTTCAATATTGGCAATGGCTTCCCAACCAGGAATGGCCTGGGCGATAATTTTGCGCACTTCTTTTGCTTCTGTGAGTTTAAGCCAATCCACGGGCTGCGTGCCCAGTACTAAATTAGCCAGAGTACAAATAACTTCTGCTTCAGAGCGCATAAAGCCGGGCACATTCGGCTTGCCGCCTTCTGAAAGCCTGACAAAGTTGAACATCGATTCTTGGGTGCTTGGCTGAGGTTCTTCGTCGCGGGCCAAGACCGGAAGAATAATGGTTGTGCCACCGCGGCCGTGAAAGTGTCCGGGGTTTAATTTGGTCGACAAATAAACAGTGGTGCCTACTTCTTTCATGCAGGCTGTTGTCCAGTTAGAGTCAGGATTTGAGCCCCAGAGATTGCCACAATTCACTCAATGGGTGTTTGTCGAAATAGTCCGCGGCAATAGCCCCTGCCATATCTGCCACCTGCGCTTGCAGACTTTTTTTTTCACACTTCAGGGAAATGCCCGGCTTCATTAACCATGCCGCCTTTCATACCACCCATTCCAAGAGCACAGGTCTTACAGGCATTTTTAGAACGCATTTTTTGCCATAGACGCCAAGGGCCAACTTCTCTTGCCTTGATCAGCGAGTAAGCGATTGCCTGCCAGCCGCCACCGGCCCTTAGTTTTCGCTTCATTAACATTTCTCTCGAGGCTAACCATTCAAGGATATACTTCAATGATTGATGCAAATTGGAACAAAGGCAATAGAATAGGCATCTGAAAGTTAGTGGCAAGCTTTGCTTTTGACATCTGTCTAGAGGCAGTGGCAAGCAACGGTTTTACGAACGTCTTTTTGATACGGAGTTTGAATTGTATGAAGCGCTCTTCACTTTTGAGTATGACTGCCGCCTTACTGGCTGGTACTACCACCCTTGGTGCCTTTTCCCCCGCCATCGCCGCTGACACCACCAGTCTGATTGCTGTGGCCGGCGCTAGTAATATCAGTGATATCGACGCCCGTCTGGCCGCCATCGAAAGACGCATGAATGAAGCTTACAATGCAGGCCGCTTAACGCAATTGCAAGTGCAGACTTATAAGAGAGATTTGCAGAGTGTAGCCGATCAAAAGGCTGTGTTCAGCGCTTCTGAAGGCAAATTGAATTTGTGGGAAAATTTGAGGCTGCAGTTTGACCTTGATGCCATTATCAAAACTATGGAAGCCAGCCTGACTGATAGAAAATCAGGCTTTGTCGATGTCAGTGCCAGGCGTGATGAAATTCAAAAAAGATTGTCAGATGCATTGACTCGTGGACGTCTTACCAAGCAAGAGTTTGACGAAGTGCGTTTAGAGCTTGAGCAAATCAATCAAGCAGTCGATGCTGCTAAAGGCGGCAGTGGCCAACTCAGTGTCTCAGACAATATCAGGCTGGTGATTGCCTATGATCGTCTCAGTCAGAGGCTGACCCGCACGGTCCACGCACGTCAGTCTGGCCTCGCTGCTATTGATTCGCGCCAGAGCGAAATTGATAAGCGTCTAGCTGAAGGTATTAAAGAAGGCAAAATTACAGCCGCCGAAGCTACCGATTTAAAATCGCAGTTAACACTTGTCGCTGATAAAAAGGCGCAGTTGCGCAAGTTGTCTCGGCCACTGACGACTGACGAGCAGCTCGCCATTGCTTTCGATTTAGAGAAACTCGGCGGCCAGGTAGAGGCAGCTTTTTATGACAATGATGCAGCCAGTAC
>CASBPX010000104.1 GCA_949127735.1 Candidatus Obscuribacterales bacterium
ATTCCTTATACTACTAGTTGTAGATTATCAGTCTCGTCTCCAAACTTTTTAGTGGCGTCTGGCGACTTGCAAAAGATTCATTAGTCTCAAGTTAGCATTTATGAGGATTCGTCATGACAAGGAAAGCTTTAACGGTATTGGCATTCGGCTTGAGTGCAATTTTTGTAGCGCCAACTGCAATCGCCAATCCTCTCAGTTTTGGTAAAGCGGCTACAGCTTCCGCTCCAACGTCTGCTCCCACCAGTTTGGAAGTGGACATGGCTGAGTCGAAAGTGACAAACACGCACAAAAAATTAGAGCAAGCAAAACAGCAGCTAGAAGCCGCCAAGGCGCATCTAAAGGCTGCTGAAGCTGAATTTAGAGCTGCACAAGCAGACAAGCAAGCTTTAGTATTGCGCACCAAAGCTAGAGAATTGGCCTCAGCTGCTGGTATTGAGCAAACTGTTGATACGGTCACTGGACCAGCTAAAGATGAAGCGCCAGCCCCAGGCGGCAGTCGCATCGATCTAGTGCCGGCCGAAGGTACTGTGGTAACTCCAGCAGCAGCGGCCTCTACTTCTGCACCCACTCTGCAAGATCTGGCTCAGTAACCTAATAAAGCCGTTATAAAAAGGGCACCCAGCGGTTGGGTGCCCTTTTGTATTTAATTGACGGCGCTGGTCGTTTCTTTCAAAACTTGAAACGCTAATTTAGCGGCTTCTTGTTCGGCTGCTTTTTTAGACTTGCCTGATCCCTGAGCCAGTGCCTTGCCTTCTAATTTTACGGCGACGGTGAAAACTGGGTCATGAGGCGGGCCTTCAGAGCTGATGACAACATAGCTCGGGGTGCCTTCTGCCCGTGCCTGTGTCAATTCTTGCAGTTGAGCTTTGTAATTGTCTTTGATTTCATCGCGATCAACTACGGTAGTTTGATGGCCAAATAAGCGCACTAGAAGAGTCTGGACCTGGAATAGTCCGAGATCTTGATAGATAGCTCCAATTAAGGCTTCCATGGCGCAGGCCGTGATTGAAGGACGAGTTTGGACATTGCGACCGAGCAAAATGTACTTGCTCAAATTTACTTCTTCGCCAATTTCGGCCAGGATGCGATCTGATACCAGCACCGCACGCAACTCTGTTAATTGACCTTCATCATAATCAGGGAAACGCTCTAATAGGTATTCGCTGATCACAAATTTGAGCACTGCGTCACCGAAAAACTCGAGCTTTTCATAGTCTGCCCAGCCCGGATTTTCTGCAGCATATGAGCTATGCGTCAGCGCTTCGTTAACCAGGCCCATTCGGCCGCACGTTACTCCAAGCTTCTGGCAAAGTTGATCCAGATCCTTAAAGCGTTTGGGCGAAAGTGAAATTGATTGTGGCTGGGCGGTCATCGGGCTGTTTTTGCTGTATTCGGGGGCGCTTATAACGTTGGTAATTGAAACTGTTGCTCTCAAGGGATTCCCGTACCTCTTATCTACCTATTTAGGAGACTACAAGAGGTAAGCCCAAGATGCCGGTTTTGTTAACCATTGTTTCCACTTCAATTACGCTAAGTCCTACTAATGATGCCCATTTCAGCGATTGAATATCAGACCTGTGACAATCCGTAATTGATGAGTTCGATCTCAGGATAAATGGGGTGTGAAGTTATGCACTCTATAATCTACGCCTATTAAGCTAATCTCTTGCTATATAGCCTGCTATGCTTTCAATGATTGCCGGGCGTTACCGATCAAAATCAGCCTGAAAGATTTACCAGGTTTTGATGGATGCAAAGCGTATGGATGATGCTGGTCAGGCAATCTTCGTATGTTAGATCTGTTTTGCTTCACGGGCGCAGTCAGAACGGATGTCATAAACGTAAAATAGGAAGCGGCGACTAAATAGAGGAACGCAGCAAAGTGGATCAAAGTTCGTTGCAGCTCGGCCAGATATTTCTATTCGTGACGGTGGGCTTTGCTCTGCCAGCCCTGGGGATGATCCTCTTGGCTTGGGTGCTGCAGCTCGCTCTCGGTTATCACAGACCAAACGCGATAAAAAATCAGCCTTATGAGTGCGGTATGAAACCAATGCAAGAAGCATTGGTGCAATTTGATGTGCGCTATTACCTTTACGCCATCTTATTCATCCTCTTCGATATCGAAATCATCTTTATTATCCCCTGGTTATTGGCCACTGACAGTATTCCTAGGCTTTTGATTGGTGCCGATGCCGTTAACCAGCTGGCAGCCAGTGGGCAGATGGAAGAGCTAATGAAATTAAAAATGATCGGCCCCATAGAAATTTCTATGTTCCTTGTCATTCTCGTAGTTGGTCTGGTTTATGCCTGGAAGAAAGGCGCTCTTGAGTGGGAGTAGGAAAGAAATGAGTCAAGGAAACATGAGTACTTCTGCTAAACCTAATACTAATCCGGTAGTACCGGAAGAAATTAGAGATTCAGTCTCCATATCGTCCATCGATTTTATGATTGATGCGCTCGGGCAGATGCTTTCTCCAGTTTTGAGCCCTGTAGCCAACCTCGCCCGGTCTAACTCGGTTTGGCCCATGACATTCGGCACTTCTTGTTGCGCTATCGAAATGATCAGTGTGGGAATGTCTGCATTTGATATTTCGCGTTTTGGTTCTGAAGTTTTTCGTGCCACACCGAGACAGGCCGATATGATTATCACCGCCGGTACGATCACAAGAAAAATGGCACCGGCTCTAATTACTTTGTATGAGCAAATGCCAGAGCCTAAGTATGTTATCGCCATGGGTGCTTGCACCATTACTGGTGGCATGTTCAACGACTCATATTCTGTTGTTCAAGGTGTTGACCGAATCATTCCGGTAGATGTTTTTTTGCCAGGTTGCCCACCCAGACCAGAAGGTATTCTTGATGCCCTCTTAAAACTGCAGCAAAAAATTCGTACTGAAAACTATGCTGATCGCAGAAAGAAACTCTACGCTCAAACGTCGGTGCGCAAAGTCGACTATGACACAGGTCGCCCGCTGGAAGATTTGATTGGAGTGGTGCAGGAAGATACCAATGCGGCCTTGAGCTCAGGGCAAGAGGCGATTGGTGATGTAGCTAAAGGCATTTCGCCTAAAGCCGAAGAAGCAAAAACCGTAGCTACTAAACCGGTTGCTCCTAAAGTTGAAGTGGCGAAACCGGAAGTAACCAGTCCGGAAGCGAAAAAAGTAGAAAACACTAAAGACGAAGCTGCCGAAAAAGCTGACGATAAATCTGTTTAAGCGCTCGATTTGATAGGAACTTGAAGTAGATGACAGACGAGAAGCCTTCAGAGGCTGAAAAGCCAGAAGAGAAAAAAGCTGAAGCCGCTAAGCCGGAAGCTGCGAAACCCGCTGATGCCGCTAAGCCAGCTGATGCTGCGAAACCAGCTGCGCCCGCGGCGGCTGCACCAAAGCCTGCCGCTAAAGCACCAGAACCAGTTATTCCTGCTACGGCCGGAAAATTCGAGCAGTTTCTTAAAGAGCACGGCATTCCCTCCGAGCGTCTACCGTTGTCGCTTACGATTGAAACTATTGCCGTGAGCGGCGACGTTCTGCAGTCTGCTTTGCGTCTCTTGCGCAATAGCTCTGAAGTTCAACTCGATTTGCTACTCACCGTATCTGGTGTGGAGAGCAATGACACATTCGATTCTGTGTATCACCTCTGGTCTTATTCAAATCTAGACGAACTGGTAATTAAAGTATTGGTGAAGAAAAGCGATGTGCCTGAAGGCGATCTGCCTGCGGTGCCCAGTATCGCTAATTTTTGGTCAGCTGCTAACTGGCATGAGCGCGAAACTTATGACTTGATGGGCATTCGTTATGCTAACCACCCTTACATGAGACGAATTCTTAATCCGTGGGATTGGGAAGGCTATCCGCTGCGCCGTGATTACAAGCAGCTGGTAGATTCCCTGAACGATAAAAACCCGCACAGTATGCGCTAATTTGAAGGACTGAAAATGGCTACTGAAATTCAAGAGATTGACCTGAAAACTGATGAGATGATCATCAACATGGGTCCACAGCACCCTGCTACTCACGGTGTTTTGAGATTGCTGCTTACCCTCGATGGTGAGACGGTCAAGCATACGGAGCCGGTTTTAGGTCACCTGCACCGTGGTCAAGAATGGCAGGGTCAGAATCGCACTTGGTTCCAATATCAAGCCTTGATCGACCGCGTCGATTATTTATCTGGCATGTTCACATCATGGGCAATGGCCCGCGCATGTGAAGAAATTGATGGCACAGTGGTGCCACCAAGGGCAGAGTATCTTCGCGTGATGGTTTCAGAAATGAACCGTATTACCTCGCATTTGCTGTGGCTCGGAACTTACTTGATTGACTTGGGCGCCATGTTTGGTTTCCCCTTTTATCCGTTCCGTGAACGCGAAAAACTTTTTGACTTGTTTGAAGAAATTGCCGGCCAGCGCATGATGTTCAATTACATCAGAATCGGTGGTGTAGTGCGCGATCCGAAACCTGAATGGTTAGACAAACTAAAGCGTTTCCTTGATGAATTTCCAGACCGCATCGATGAATATGAAACCATCGTCACTCAAAATCCAATTTTCTTGAAGCGTACTAAAGATGTGGGTATTCTCACTCAGGCAGTGGCTAAAGATTATGGTGTCACCGGCCCTTGTATTCGCTCGTCGGGTATTCCACTAGATTTGCGGCGCACCAAGCCATATTCGGTTTACCCCGAATTGAAATTTGATGTCATCACTTTTGATAAAGAGGGTGACACCTGGGACCGCTACATGGCTAGAATTTTGGAAATGCGCCAGTCAATTGAGATCATTCGCCAATGTATTGATAAGCTGCCTAGCGGCGACATCATGGGCAAAAAGCAGATGGCCGGCATGCGCATCAAAGCTGGCGAAGGCTTCTCTGCCGTGGAATCTCCCCGCGGAATTCTCGGTTGCTATGTCATCTCCGGCGGTGGCGAAAAAGCATTGCGTTTCCGCTGGCGTAATCCATCATTCTGCAATCTTGCTATATTGCCTGAACTTCTAAAAGGTTGCCCGCTCTCCGACATCATGGCCATCTTTGGTTCTATCGACGTGATTCTTCCAGACGTAGATCGCTAAGTTTCGAACTCTCATTCAGTTGTTTTTCGACAGTCAAAATAAGGTAAAAATCGAACCCCATGTTTTCAAACGGCGATGAAATTTTCAAAATATCAAGGCTGACAATAGTGTGGCTGGCCGGCATTTTCACCATCGTCTGGATGGTCTGCTGGGGTCTGGGAATTGCCCTGCCCATGTTGCTCACTAGTCAACTGGGCGATAAGGCTGCTTTGACCAACGAAATTTTAAGAGCGGCCACCCCGGTGATTGCCATTCTGGTATTCATTCCGATTAACGCCATGTTTATGGTTTTAATTGAACGCCGAGCGCTGGCTCTCTGGACCGTGAGAAAAGGGCCCAACCGCGTTGGACCAGACGGTAATTTTCAGACTGCTGCCGACGCAGTAAAGTTGCTTTTGAAAGAAGACATCACACCTACGGGTGCCGATGCCGTGATGCATACGTTTGCTCCTATTCTATTTTTTGCTCCCTCTGTTTTTGGCGCAGTGCCGCTGCTGGCTGCCGTTACCAACAACCATCCGCTCTTCCATGTACTCAATTTACCCACTGGTATTTTCTTCGTCCTGGCTGCCGGTGCATTGCCTGTGGTGGCTCTAGTGATGGCCGGTTGGGCCAGCAACAATAAGTATTCATTGGTTGGTGGATTGCGCAGTGCCGCTCAAGCAATTTCTTACGAAATACCTTTGGTACTTTCTCTCATTACTGTGTGTTTGATGGCAGGCACTCTTGACCTGGTTAAGATTACTGAGCAGCAGGCAGGCGGCATTCTTAATTGGAACTTGCTTGGCGGTGGTGCCTTGACCGGCCTCAATAACGCCCTTGCTGGTGGTGGCGCTAAAGCGCTGGCTACAAGCTATTTCATGGGCCCTATCTCTTACGTCTGCGCTGGTCTACTGGTAATCTCGCTGATTATCTCTTTCTGGCTTTACTTGACGGGCGCTTGCGCTGAAATCAACCGCATTCCTTTCGACTTGCCTGAAGCTGAGTCAGAGCTGGTTAGCGGTTACAACACTGAATACAGTGGCATGAAATTCGCGATATTTTTCCTGGCTGAATTTACCAACTTATTTGTAGTATCGAGTATCACCACCGTGATGTTCCTGGGCGGCGGCGATAATCCGATTCCCCCTTATATTTTGAATAACATTCCGGGTATTCCGCAAATGGTCGCCGCTATTCGCGATTCTTATTTCTGCAGCACTTTGCATATCATCAATCCAGAGACATTCTTCGCCACACTTTGGGTGATTGCTAAAGTCTATGGTCTGGTGATATTTGCAGTGCTGATTCGCGGCACGTTGCCGAGATTCAGAATAGACCAGTTAATGGCCTTTGGCTGGAAGCGTTTGATACCACTTTCGCTGATCGTTTTCATCATCGTTGTTTTTGCAAGGGAGTTCGTAATCTGTCATGGCTAACCTTATCTCCAGAGCATTTGGTGGATTGAACGAAGTTAGACGTGGTCTTGCCACCGTGTTTAAGCATACTTTCCGTGAGCCAATCACTAAAAATTATCCTGATGAAATGCCTGACCTGGCGCCTCACTTCAGAGGCCGTTTGGCACTGACAGTTAATCCTGAAACAGGTGATCACCTTTGTATTTCTTGCAAACAGTGCGAGCGTGTTTGTCCTGACAAATGTATTGAAATTACGTCTCACAAGAGCCCTGAAACCAACAAGCTGGAATTGATCGATTTCAAAATCGACCATGGCCTTTGCATGTTCTGTGGCTTGTGCACAGAAGTTTGCCCAACACTCTGCATTATCAATACAAATGATTTTGAAATGGCTGATTATTCGCGTGAATCGCTGATTTACGACTTGAAGAAATTGACCTTGAGTCAAGACGAATCGGCTTTCTATTTCGACCGTAAAGAAATGCCTTTGCCTAAGCCAAAACCTGCTAAACCAGCTCCTGCAGCTGCTGCCGGTGCTGCTGCTAAACCGGCTGATGCTAAACCAGCTGATGCTAAGCCGGCTGATGCTAAACCGGCTGATGCCGACGCGAAAACCGTTGAAGTGAAAAAGCCTGAAATCAAAGATGACGCGAAACCGGAAGTGAAGACTGAAGAAGCTAAAGCCGATGCTAAGCCAGAACCTAAAGCTGAAACTAAGCCAGAAGCTAAGACCGACGAGCCCAAAGCTGACGAACCCAAGGCATAAACCCAAGGCATAGATAGGAAATCAAATCAAAATGGGACAAGATATGCTCTCAACACTTTTATCGGCACCAAATGTGGAAACATGGGCGTTCTATTTGCTCACCACTTTGTCGATTTGCCTGGCTATCGGGGTGTTGGTCGACAGAGTCGTGATTCGTAGCGGTTTCATTTTAATCGGTGTATTCGGCACCATTTCAGGAATCTTCTTATTGCTCTCCGCTCAGTTTCTGGCTCTGGCGCAAATCATGATTTACGCAGTGGGCATCACACTGATGGTAGTAATTGCACTGATGTTGACTAACCCTCGTTTAGAGCGAGAACAGCTGATTGTCTACAATGACGACAGCCTGCCACCACTGGCTAAACTTTTCGCGTCTTGCAAACGCAATCTCAATTTGTGGGTAGCGGTTCTAAGCTTTGTCACTCTGTACGCTGCTTTGATTGGTGAAAATCACTGGCCACTAAGCGATCAAGCCGTGAGTCAGGATGCCGTTCAAACTTTGGGTGAGGCCCTGGTAACCAACTATTCCATTCCCTTTGAATTTGCCTCTGTGCTGCTTCTGGCAGCGCTGATGGGAGCAATAATGCTGGCCAAAGGTGAACCGAAACACAAAGTTGAAGATGGCGATTTGACCATTGTCGATGAAACTAAGAAGCAAGAAAACAATCTGGCATTGCAAAGGTAATAAGGTAGGAGATCAAAGTGGAAAATGTAGTCGGTACGGTGAAAGCACCACAATCTTCAATAACTCTTGCCATTGCTTACTCGGTAATTGCTGCGGCGGTCGTTGGCATTTACGCCGGTATACTTTTTACACCGCCAGGAATTGAGAAAATTGTCACTCACCATTTAGATTTTTGGTTCTGTGTCGGTCTGGCCTTGGCAGGTTGGGTTCTACGCAGTGTTGGCGGCCACAAAGGCGTGATTGTAACCATGACTGTGCTGGCCTCATTCGTCATTCTGACTTTGAATCAGCCGATGTTGCTTCGCTATTTGACTTTTGCCGCTTTGCTATTTTCGATGGGCCTTTATGGCATGGTGCAATCGCGCAATGCTGTTCGTGTATTGCTGTCAATTGAACTTATGCTCAACGCCGTCAACATCAACTTGATTGCTTTTTCTCGTTACGTTGATCCAATCAGTTTAAAGGGTCAGCTCTTTGTTATTTTTGTGCTCACTGTGGCCGCAGCTGAAGCGGCTGTTGGTCTGGCAGTAGTGCTGGCCATTTATCGCAGTACACAATCTGTGGACATGGATAAATTTACTCTGCTCAAACACTAAGTTTCATTGCGCTTCTTAGTTCGGTCAATGAATAAGAGCGTTACTAAAGTAACGCATTTTATCCATAAATATTTTTTGCCGCTCTTGCTTGTGACTTATACGCTGGCGGCAACATTTCCACAAATTGGGCTGGCTATGCGACAGCTTTCGTTCGGCGACTTGGCCACGCCAGGTCTTGGTACAACGCGTATCTCAATTTCGCTCGCGATGCTCTCTTTTCTGCTTTTTAACGCTGGGCTTGGTATTAAAACAAGCGAGTTGCTCAAGCTGCGCAATAGGCCCCAGCTGCTTATTGTTGGTTTTTTGGCGAACATGGTCATTCCGATTGTGCTCAGCGTCTGCTTGCGTATAGCAATGACTTTTTGGCACAACGACGATGAAGTGCAAAATCTCATGGTCGGTCTGGCTTTGATAATCGCTATGCCAATTGCCGGTTCCGCGGCAGCGTGGGCGCAAAACGCTAACGGCAATCTTAGTTTAAGTCTTGGTTTAATTCTGCTATCGACTTTTCTCAGCCCGTTAACGACGCCAGCGGTTTTGCAATTATTCAGCTTTATGACTCAAGGAGATTATGCCGAAGATCTGAGTGAGATGGCGAGTGCGGACACCAATGTTTTTCTTTGTCTTACTGTAGTTTTTCCTTCTTTAGCAGGAATGGCATTGCACTACATCGCTGGCGAAGAGCGAATTGCTCGAATAAAGCCATACCTTAAATTGGCAAATTTTCTCGTACTGCTACTGCTCAATTATTCCAATGCCAGTATAAGTTTGCCTCAAGTTGTTGCAAAGCCAGATTGGGATTTATTGGTATTGATTTTGACGGTCACAGCGCTAATTTGCACAGTATCTTTTTTTGCGGGATGGTTAGTTTCCAAAGGATTCCGCGCTGATAATTCAGACAAAGCTGCTTTGATGTTTAGCCTGGGTATGAATAATAACGGAACAGGTTTGGTCCTGGCTGCAACCGCTCTGGCAGACCATCCGGATGTAATGTTGCCTATGATTTTTTACACTTTGGTGCAGCAGGTGATTGCAGCGATCGTTGATTTCAAAATTTTCAAAACTGAAGAATAGTTTTGTTGTGTCTCTAGCGACTGACTGCCATGCGCAAAAAATTCAAAGCCCAATTCTGCAATTGATTCCAATGCAATACATGACGCATTGAAATCATTCGTCTCTTTTGTTCATGCGTATCCATTGCCAGGGCAATTTTAAAGGCGTTGCATACTTCTTGTGGAGACTTAGGGTCAACAAGCAATGCACCTTGTGAAAGCTCGCGAGCGCATCCGGCTGCTCTCGACAAAATCAGAGCACCTTGCTCATCGTTGCGGCAGGCGACAAATTCTTTAGCAATGATATTGATGCCATCACTGACCGAATTAATTGAGAGTGCTGAGGCCGCTTGATACCAGGCTGCTAGTTGCAAATGATCGAGCTTACCTTTTAGATGCTTGATTGGTTGCCAGTCATCGCGCCCATACTCGGCGTTAATGGCTGCAATTTTCGCGTCTACCTGACGAACGTACTGCAAGTGCGCACTGTCCTGGTGTTTTGCTTCCTGCGAAATCTGCACATAGTGGAAGCGCTTCAAATAAGACGGACTGGTTTTGAGCAATAATTCCAAACCATTCAGTCGCTCCAGCGCGCCTTTGGTATACTCCATTCGTTCGACGCCAAGAATAAATTGGCTCGCCAGTGAATATTTTGCGGTAATCGCTTCAGCCGTGGGCTGTGAAACTGCAGCCAATTTTTGCCAATAGCTGATGTCTACACCCAGCGGCAATACTACAACCGTTATCAACCTTCCTTGAAAGCGAACCAGTTTATTCTCGAGGTCGACTTTTGCTTGATCGAATAACAAAGCCACAGTTTGAAGAAAATTATCGGCATACTCTTCAGTATGGAAGCCAATCAGTTTGTTGTGCAAAAGTGCCTGTGTTAGTTCGTGCCCGATAGGTGAGTCTGCCATAGTTTTGGCTTGCGGCCAGGGAGCGTGCCAGAATTGGGAAAGCACGATACCGGCCTGGGAAGCCAAAATTGGCGAGGCAAGAGCTAGTTGATAGTCATGCAACCAACAAATGGTGGGAAAACTTTCGGAGGCAGTGATAATGCATTCAGAAGCCACTGACTGGCAAAGGGCTCGGTAAGATTTCCAGGCCTCTGGGTCAAACTGGCTTTTATTGAGAAATCCATGCAATAAATCCCACAGGTAGCCGTTTACGATATTTTGATGGTCGTCAAAAAGTCTCTTCACCGCCTGAGGAGCGTAAAAGGTGAAACCACCACGGTCACTTTCAGATTTTTCGTTGGGCGCAAAGTTGGTGGCAGGCAGTTCAGATAGTGCAAACCAGTTTACGCGCGTGCCCAGCTTTTTCACCAGGGGCTCGAGTGATACGGGCACGCCACCTGATGCACCAGGACCAGCATATGAAATAACGTTGACTGTTGGCAGGAAGAGTTCGAGGCGCTCGATTTCTTCGTCGGTAACAGGGGGCAGTAGAGTCGGTAAAGCTGTGGAAATCGGGTTCATGGCTTTCTAAGTCTATTGAGGGGATAAAAGCTTGACAGTTTTGAACCTGTCAAATGACGCCCTGCAACCGCGAAGAAGTTGCTGAAAAACAAGATTTCAGATGGCAAAACTTGGCGTTAAACCGCCTTAGTAATGTAATGGATATATAGAAGGATATCAAGCTGCGCCCAGCGGATTTAATAGGAGTTATTGTTAATGTCCGACGTGGAGATTAACGCATTTAATTGGTTAGTCAAATAAACCAGGCAGATTGACGATTTCAATGCGACCGGCCTTGATGTCTACGGTGGGCACCAGGGCTTTTACAAAAGGCACCAGATGTGATTGCTCGCCGCTTGTGATTTCGAGCAATTGCGAAGTCTCGCCAAAGACAGCAGATACAGTGCCTAACTCAACTCCATCAACAGTGAAGGCCTGGAGCCCCACCAGGTCATCGAGCCACCATTCGTCTTCGGCAAGGTCATTCAACTGAGCCCGCTCTGTAAAAATAGTCGCTCCGATAATGGTTTCACCGGCGGTGCGATCAGGATACTCTTTTAACGAGAGTAATATCAGTTTTTGCTCTGCCTTAAAAGATGTTACGTGCGCTTTTGATTTGATACCATCTGCGGTGACAACGAGCACGGTGCGAATATTGTCTACCAGTTCAATGTGGCTGCGGAGCTTGAGCTTAAGGTCGCCGCGCAATCCTTTAACGCCAGTCACTACACCGACGCCAAAACAAAAAGTGCCTTCACCGCTGGGTGCTAGCTGCTTTTTGATCCCTGGTAAATTGGCCGGCTTTCCTCTTTCCATCTTTTAAATAGCCCGTTGTCAAATCCAAACTGGTCAAGTACGCGTCCGACCACAAAGTCTATCTGATCGTCGACTGTTTTTGGGTGATGATAAAAACCAGGTGAAGCGCAGGCGACCACACCACCAGCTTCGGAGACTGTGACCATATTGCGCAATTGAATCAAACCGAAGGGCATTTCGCGCACAAGAATAAGTAGAGTGCGCTTTTCTTTTAAGGTCACTGCGGCCGCTCTGTGAATCAAATTTTCGGTCAGGCCCGAAGCAATAGCTCCTAAGGTGCCAAGGCTGCAAGGCACCACTGCCATGCCTCTGGTTCGGTAGGAGCCGCTGGCAACAGAGGCTCCGTAATCAGTGAGGCTGTGTGTTCTCAATGGCACCGTATTCGGTAGCTTGAGATACTTGAGCAGTTCGTCTTTGAAATTATCAGTAAAGACAAGATCGTGCTCTTCTTTGACCACGCGAATGGCCGCTTTTGACATCAATAAATCAACTGGCTGCTCTGACTCCAGTAAAAATTGCAGCAGGCGCATGCCGTAGATGGCGCCACTGGCACCAGTTATGGCAACAACGAAGGGCAAGTCAGCTGCTTTTTTGTCGTGATCTTGGCCCATTGTGTCCTTTAATTTAGAGAGGCTTAAAAATCGCTGCCCGGTGCGCCGCTGCTCTTACCTGTGGGTGTTTTGGCAGAGGGTGCTTCCCCTGAAGCCTCTTGCTCTTCAGTGGCAGGAGCTGGGCGTTCTTTAGCAAAGCGTTTCCCGTTGCGCTTAGTTACCGGAGCAGACTCTTCCGCTGATTGTGAGTCAAAAGATTGCCCACTGGCTGCGGCAAATGTAATTTTGAGAGGAGCATCGAGCTTAACCGTGATAGGCGATCCGCTATAAATGTACAAATCTCGATTTCTCTTCACCAGGGAGCGAATCACTTTTCCGCTTTTCTCGTTATAGCCGCTATCACCCAAGATTGGATCTTTAAGAATGGCATCTTTACCTAACACGGCTAATTTGCCCGTGCGGTCACGTTTATTAGATAAAGCTGGGTTGACCGCGTCGAAACCTGCTTGCGAACCGATATAGGCCACACTTGAGCCGCGAGAGCTGAGCCCGGCCGCTCCGCCGCCTCTCTGGCCGGCCTGAACTTCACCGCTCATTGAAGCTACCAGAGGCAGGGTAACTCCGCTTGGCATTTTCATACTCATTAATTGCACACGCAATTTGCCAAGCGGCTTGTATTTTTTTGTACTATCGCGCTGTTGGCTTGACGAAGAAACTGCTTCCACCACTTCGCCGATGATTTCAGTGCCGCTAGGTATCAATACATCGGTGCCATTAGCAAGCACAGGCGCACTGATTTGCACGCTGAAGCGGTCTCCTTGTCTCGATGCCGACGAGCCGATGGTGCTTTGAATTCTTCCTTCAAAATTAGTGCCAATTGGCAGCATGACGGCTTTGCCGTGATAGCTGCTCGGCGCTCGAAAATTGTTTTCTTTTTCTACAGCGTCTTCTTTTGGCTTGAGCTCACCTCGATAAGCTTGCGCTGCCAGACTGAGCGTCACGGCACTTAAAGAGGTGGCTGCTAGAAACAGGGCGCAAAATTTGTTCACTTTACGAAGCATTTTTACCATCCTGACCATTGCCTTCGACATCAACATCAACCACATCAGAATTAGAGTCTAAATCAGATTCAGATTTAAAGCTCGCTGCTGCTTGCTTTCTGCCTCTTAAACGCACCATCACCAGTGTCATGGCCAGGGCAATTGCCAGGGCAATACCAATCAAGGTAAACATTCGGCCCAGGCTGAAAACATAACTAAACAGCTCGTTAAACATGACGGCAGCTGCTGCCAGCACGATTGCCGCTCCGCCTATAAATTTGAGTTGTTCTTTACTAATTTGCATCGGCCTTCCTGAGGCAATAATATGCCACCACCAGCAGTGCCAGCAGTGGTGATGAGATTATTCTTCGTCGTCAAATTCTCGAGGGTGAATGTATTTAGACAAGCGCTGAATCACTGTCGGCGCAATAACTTTAGTAGCAAGCCACCAGGCAAAACCGCCGAAGAGTGGCAGAGAGATGACACGTAGAGCCATAGGCAACACTGAATAGAAACAACAAAGAATTACAGCGGCGATACCCAGGGTAATAGCCATACAGAATTTTTCAATAGTCTGTAATTGCTCGGCGCGACCCATACGACTAAATGACTTCCTCAGAAAGTCAAAGTAATTGGTCATTACTTTTTTCAGGCTGCTTTCGCCTTTCTTCCATGCTTTCGAATCACGAATATCATGCGGTTTGCCGGCCGATTTACCATCGTGGGAAATATCGACACCGTCTTTTTCGGGGGTGGCGTCAAAGACGTCATCTTTCTTGCGCAAGCCAGACCTGCCCTTTCCGACTTTTGATAATTTTGAATCTTTTTTACCGACAGCCATCAGACCTCCAGTCTTTTGTTATTCTGCGTCGCTAGCTTTCTTGTCAGCGCTTTCGCTGCCGGCGCTATCTTTGAGGGCTTCCTTCACCGGTGCGTCTTCAACTGGTGCCTTTTTTACAGGGGCTTCCTTTACGGTTTCCGGTTCGGGCTCTGGTTCTCTACTGACAGTCTCTCTAGGCGCACTGCTTTTGCTCGGAGTTTCCTTAAGTGGTATCGGAGCATTTGCTTTTCCTGGTGCGCGTTTTTTCAATTTGACCAGGCTAGTTTCAACTTCTTTGCGCAGCGGATTGGTATCTTCAGAAGCTTCGAGAAAACATAAAGCATAGTTGATTGCTTGACCAGCATCTTGTTTTTCTGATTTAGTGAAAAGATTGAATAGCCCATAGTATGCGCCCGGATATTGTGGGTCAGCCGATAGTGCCTGGTGATAGTGATCTTCTGCTACTTCAGGAATTTTCCAGGTGGCGTCTCCCAGCTTTACCTGACGAGCCGCTTCGTTGCGTTGGTTATTAATGCGGCTTAAGCCCTGTTCTGCCCGAGTAGAAACTTCGCTCAAATCTTTAGCATAAAGAAAAGCTTTTTCGGCAGCGCGGTAATCGCCTTCTTGATAGCACTGATCACCCAGTGACATCACTTCATATGGTTCTTCGCGATGCTTTTCAATAGTGCTGTTGAATAAGCGATTAGCTTCTCTGAAGCGGTTCTGGGTCAAAGCTTTTTCGGCTTCCGAAAGCTGGATTTTCTCTTGCAAGTCAGAGGCGTCGTTTTTGATCATGCGACCTTGAACTGAATGCTCAGTCACCACATTTTGCAGTTTATCCATTAGCTGTGTAAAGCCAGCAGGGTAAGTGCCTTCTTTGCGAAATTTGCGAAAGCCCACGCGAGCCAGGCCGAGCAGCGCTTTTGGATCATCGGCTTTACTTTCTAGAATTGTTTTAAATTCGCCTTCTGCTACGTCTAATTTGTCCTGGCGCAAGGCCAGTTCTGCCAGTTCGCCGCGCATTTCAAAATCGTTGGGCAAAATATCAAGGGCGTTATGATATTCAGAAATGGCCATTTCGCCATCACCGCGAGTGGCATAATATTCGGCCCTGCGCTTGTAAGGGTCAGGGTTTCGGGGATCTTCCGAAATCGATTTTTGCCAGCTTGCCAGAGCTGATGGCCCGTCGCCTTGTTTGCGATAAATGTCGCCTTCTACTGCATGCCACTCAGATTGACGGGCACCATCAGCGATATTACGCAATTGCAAAAAGGCTTCTTCGTTTTTGCCTTGGTTAGAGAGCACAACAGCTTTTTGAAGGTGAGCAGGGCCGTAGTCACTTTTTAATTGCAGCGCTTTATTGACCAGTTCTTCCGCTTCTTTGTCGTGAGGGTTAACGTGCAACAAAGCTTGAGCCAGCAAAGACAAATTGACGCAATTTTCAGCCAGTGATGTAGCTTTGCGCAGTGGGGCAACCGCGCCGTCCATGTCATCTTGAGCCATTTTGACCATACCTAAAGTCTGGTGGGCAATGACGATATTGGTGTTTTCTCTAATTGCTTTTTTGCATAGGTTTTCGGCCGCTTCTAAATATCTGTCTCGAAGAGCAGGAGACGCCACAGTCTTAGAGTGAATATAAGCAACGTAGCCTGCTGCGGCCATGACATTAGGATTATCCGAAAACTTTTCTTTGGCATTCTTCAGCAGCTTTTCGGCTTCAATCAATTTGGCGGGGGAAGGTTGCTTGGCTAAAGCCACAGCCAGCCCGGCTGATGCATCGCCTGCTTGATCTTCTTCAAGTAATTCACGGTAAGCTTCTTCTGCTTGCTTGAGTTTATTCTGCAAAAGTAAACCGTCGGCGTCGGCAAGTGTGGTGGCAAAAGCAGGGGCGCCATAAGACTGTACCGACAGAGTCAGACAGCCGATTAAAGCGCATTTGAAGAAAGAATTATTTTGCTTTCTCCGCGTCATCTGCTTTTTTGATCTCCTTTGCTGCTTCGCCTTCATCGCCCATTAACTTCAATATTTCAGCTAATTTGCGATGCAGGTTTGATAAATTGGGTGCGAGAATAATCGCTTCTTTGTAAATCGCTGCGGCGCCAGAGTTGTTTTTCTCTAACAGCAGTTTCTCGGCATCCTTTAGTAATGGTTGTACCCTGGAAGTGTTCACTTGCCTCAGGGCATCTGCCGCGCCGGGCTCTTTCAGGCCAGCCGCCTGTCGGTAAGCAGTGGCAGCGTCATCGAGCTTGCCCTGCTTTTCCAGTGCCGTGCCTTCTAGCAGCCAGACTTTTCCATCGCTCGGTGAGGCTCCAGCTAGAGTGTCTGCTTCTTTGACCGCTTCGTCAAGCTTATTTTCTTTGATCAGGCTTTCAATTTTGGCGTAGCCGGCGCTATTGTTGACTGGCACTGGTTTTTCCGGAGCGGTAGCTGACGACGCTGTGGTGTTGGTTGGCGCACCGAGAGCTCCAGCTGTGGCACTTGCAGAAGCCCCGGCTCCGGCTGGGCCGGTGGCGGCTACGCTTTTGCCGGTTAAATTATTGTAGAAAGGCACCAGATTTGGGTTGACAAATTTATTAATAGAAATGGCTTTGTCAGCCGCTTCTATGGCTCCTGCCTTCTCGCCTTGACGGTCACGACCGCGCGATAATATGTACCAGAGCTGTGCATCATTTGGATTTAGCCTGATTAAATCGTCCACTTTCTGCACTGTTTCAGCCAGACGCATGGGTGTTGACAGTGGAGTTTCAACTACGGCCTGGTGATAAGCGATGCGTGCTTTTGCCAGATCAGGATTGGTCGGTTCGGCCCGCCATGCCTTTTCGTAGCAAACTTTGGCCCGGTCAAAATCGGCTTGTAGTAAGTAGGCACCACCTAAAAGCATTTCATTTCTAAACGATGGCGTCACGGCGCACGCCTCTAGGGCGACGTTGGTGAGGCCACGCACTGCGTCCATATTGCTCGGATTAATGGTGACTGCCCGGCGATATGCAGTGGCGGCATTGTTGAGCCGGCGCGTAAAAATTGTTTTGTCAGGATAAGTCTTAGCTTTATAAGCAAAGTCTTTGAGCGTATCACCTAGTAAAGTGTGACACTCACTCAATGTATTAGCGTCATCTTTAGGCCAGTCTTTGCGCAGGGCAATCAACAACTCTTCGTAGCCTTCAAGAATTTTGCCGCCTTTGATCAAGCAAGCTCCGAGGCGATAATGATTAATGCCCGAATCTACTAGTTTGGCTGCTTTGCGATATTCCACCACGGCATCTTCAAAGTGACCCGGCGCCCCTTCGAAATTTCTTGCCAGCTCTGTCCGATAAGTAGAATCAGACGGGTTACGACCCAGATTATTCAAGCACCAGTCAAGATTGCTGTCAGCCGGCCCGTTGGCCGGGTCGGCAAAAAGAGCCTTACGGTAATGGGTAATTGCTGCTTGGGGATTTTTTGCGCCGCGCAGAACGTCGGCATATCTAAGTTCGGCGCTGGAGAGGTTTTTGCGAAAAGTAATATTTTCAGGATCACCTTCTGCCGCCAGCTGGTGCTCTTGAATGGCCTGCTGCCAGAGACCCTTCGTACCGTACTCAACGGCCCTGTTATTGTGCTCAAGCGGGTTAGTCGGGTTGGGAGTGGTGAGATAAACGCTGCGGCCGCCTCCACCGCCTCCACCTTTGCGGGCTGGTTTGGCCTGGGAGGGTCCGATAACATAAGGAGCGGCTACAAGATTGAGGGAAAGCGCAAGGCAAGCCAGTTTGAGAAGGCTAGATGCTTTGGAACGATTTGCTTTTGCCTGAATTTTCGCTGGCGAGCTAGTGATGCTGATAAAACTTTTTCTCTTACTAAGGTAATTAGCGTTCATGGCTTCCCGGGCTGCTTTTGACAATATTTTGTTTTTGAATTACACCGACTATTGGTGATCAGCCAATGTCGATTCCTAAAAATGGTAATACCCATTCTATCGACCTGGCAAAATTACGCCTGCTTTTTGGCTAGGATTTTCCCTGAGCTTTTTCATTGATTTTCTAATGGTGGGAATTCCACCATTCCCAAGAAAATGTTGGGCAGCTAACATTCTTTGGGGGGTTAGCACATATTTTTGTTGACAAGGGGCTTCAAAACGATTAAGTTTTGGTCACCCCAGTAGTGGTTCACGGATTGCGCTCGCGTATTTAAGGAGAGCAGAAGGCGCGAAGTCCGCATATAATCTTGTTGTCAAGCCCTTACATTTTTGTTTTTGGCGTTTCTTTTACTAGTAGATATGGGCATGAAGAAGACATACACCCATTTTGTCCCCTGGAGGGATAAAGATTGAATCACCCCAATTCATCTCAATTATCAGCCGTGCAAGCCGTTTTCAGCAGACTCAATCAGGGTCTGCCTTTAGCTTTGGCTAGTTCTCTGGCTAGTTCGCTGGCTGTAATTACCTTTATAGGATGTTTGCCGGCTTTCGCTCAGTTGCCGCCCGTCAATATGGGCCGTTGGGTCAAGCAGCCTGGCGATAATCAATATTCGAGCGACACCCAACAATCACGGCACGGTGGCGGAGCCCCTGCCTATCAGGTGGTTCCTCAACGCACTGCAGTCATTCCCCAGCAATCGGCACCTATGTGGCGGCCAACTCCCAGAGCGAAGCGTTCAGATATATCGCTCGAACCGATCGTTTGTGATGAACCCATCGCTCCTGTGGGCTTCGCGCCATTGCCAGAGTCGTTAGATTTGCCAGGGCTGCGCGGCGGCTCAAGCGGATTTGCCGGTGGCAGTCGCGGCGGGGGCGGTATGGGTGGTGGCGGCGGTATGGGCGGCGCTAGTTTTTCTTCCAGCTATCAAGGTTCAGCTCCAGGTATGGCTGGTGGCGGAGGAGCCCCTGCGCGTGTTGAATCGCACCAGGGCTACAACACTCACGAGCCCGGTGCTTTTGTGAAAAAGAAAACTCCTTACGCTAACGCCAACAATAGTGGCACTGGTGGTGGTGGCGGAGATGTTTATTCGAGCGGCGATGGTGCCGGCGGCGAGCCCATGTCAGAAGATCAAAGAAGACTAAGGGGCCTTGGTCGCGAGCCTAGCTTGAAAAAAGGTGGTTCTGCTGCACCTGAGGCACCGCAGGCGGTGCAAGTCAATCAAGCCACTACTCAAGATCTGTCTCTACCTGATGACGATAATCCAAACAATAACAAGCGCAAGTCGGGTAGCCAGTCTGGCAAATATTTCAAGAATCGATTGAAGCAGGCAACGAGGCAAATGCTCAGACCAATAAATTCAATGCCTCTACCTAGAATGCCTATTGGACGTTAAGTAAGAGAAATGGCGAAGCGCAATAAGCGCACTGGCGATGGAAGTAGTGAGGAATTTCAGGATGTTCAAGATGAGTAAGATATTTAGTACTAATAAGTTGCATTTGATTACACTAGCTGCGGTGGCCGCTTTTGTTTGTTCGGCTTCAAACGGTGCCAGTGCGCAAAATTCTTCTGTCACTATGAAGAAAGGTCAGTTGCAGCAAGCGGGTTGGTTTAAATCAGCTCCGCAAATTCAAATTGTTGACGATGGCCCTGTCGTCCACGATTTGCGCACAGCTCCAGCTCAAGATCAAAGTTACCAGCTGCCCATCGGGCCAGCCGGTACCAACGGTCGCATTCCTGAAGGCGGCATTCCTTTAGGCAATGGTGGCGGGCCAATGCAAATGCGCGTGGCACCAAACAATTTGCCACAAGCCGGTTTCGGCAGCAACGTTCCCGCTCGGGGCATGGGCCCTGCTCGTGCTCTGCCTGGCACTGAGATGGGTCAACTTGGTAAACAATATGCTGCAGAACAACGCCGCAATGCTCAATCGAGCGTCTCGGCCAGACCAATCGGTCGCCGTAGCGGTCAATCAGCTGTGGCCGCTCCTAATCGCATCGCTTCTCCAGCCGCCGCTTATGGTGGTGGTTATCAGAGCAGCGGCGGCGGATATGTTGCTCCTTCATCAAGTTCCAGTACATCATTACGAGGTGTGTTGCTCGGCAAAGGCAAATAAGTAGAACTGTCCAATTGCTTCAGGTAATTTAGTCCATGCGTTTTCCGTTACCATTATTAGCGCTAATCTCCATCCTGCTTACAGGGTGTAGCCCGCTTGGTGGCAGCCTCGGACGCGTGGACTCTAAATCTCATACACCCGGCAATGGTGTGCTCGGCCAGCTGCGTCCGAAAGTCGACCCGCGCTATATTGAGCGAGCCAGACAAGAAGAATATGCCAGAGCGCAAGAGCAGATGGCTCAAGCCCAGGCCCAGGGTGGCATGAACAATGGCAATGGTGGCATGTCTACCGATGGCATGGGTCGCGTTTTACCGCGGGTAATTACTGATCCTATATCTGGTCAAATGTCGAGCGCCGGTACGCTTTCGCAGAGCAGCAACGAGTCTGTCAACGCTGATCTAAATGCCGGTACTAATCCTGCTGTTCAATCTGCTCAAACCGCTCAAGCTAATTCAGGCACTGGCACAGGTCCAGAGGGCACGATTACGCCGGTTTCTGATCAGTCTCAAGGTCAAATCATGGTCGCTGATGCTTCCAAGGCAGCCAGCTATGGCGCTTACGGTTCAACGGTGCCGCCGCCTCCGCCAGGTTCGCTTTCAGGTGGGAGTTTGTCTCCGCCACCACCAGCGGTGACTCTTTCTACTCAGGCTAATGTCGGCAGTTACCAGGATCCTAATAACCCATACGGAAATCCCAATCCTTACGCTAATCCGTATGCTCAGCAGAATCCATATGCCAATCCTTATGCTAACCCTTACCTCAACCCTTACGCCATTCCTTATCAAGGACAGGGTTATCCGCCACAACCAATGATTCAGCAGCAACCAGAAAGACCATCTGGTCTTTTCGGTTCTGGACAGAGGGCACCAAAACGCGACGACGAAGAAGTGGAACGCAAAAAGGTTTCTACTTTCGTGCCGATTACACCAACCGGTATGGACTCGCGTTCACCATACAAGCAACGCGACGATCTTAAAGTGCTGTGGAAAGGCGCGCTTTCGACCGCCACTATTCAGCAAATAAGCGGCAAAGACCCTCGCCTCGCCGAAAGTTTGAATCGCATCGATGTGGGCCTGCCTTTAGATGGCTCTAAGGGAAATTTCAGCGTGGCTCAAAGACAAATAGACGCGATCTTCAAACCAGTAGCCATCGACCGACGTGTCGCTCCTGCTGTGAAGCGCGCCCAGACTGACCTTGTGCAGTCTTATTATCGCTATCTTTATACTTATAACAAATTTGCTCTGGCCCAACAAACCTATGCCGCTCGCAAACAAGAAGTAGAAGTGGCCACAACTGATTCGGAGAAACAAAGAGCAGCAGCCGATGTGGCTCAATCGCAAAACGAAGCTGAAAGTTCTCGCGATGATATGAAGACGGCACAAATGGAACTATCGGCGGTGGCCGGTGCTAATGCCGCTCGCTCTATTATTAGCAGAGTATCTGGTATCTCTCCATCAATGGAAGCCTTGACTCAGGCCGAGCCACAAGCCGCACCTGCTGAAAGAACTTCGATGTTCGGTGGTCTTGGTGGCCTTGGTAATCTAGGCGGCATCGGTTCATTCTTTGGCATGGGTAATAAACCAAAAACCAATGAACAAGAGGCTCCAGTAGCAAGAGTGGCAATGGCAGCTCCGGCGAAGAAAACTGAGAAAGTTCAGAACGTTAAACCAGGCAAAGAGCCGAAGAAAGAAAAGGTTAAAGAGAAGAAAAAAGAAGTAGCGGACAAAGGTGATTTGCAACCGTCGAGCATAGCTGCAGCCTCAGCTCAAGCAGCGAGGGAAGTAGCCAGAGAACCAGAAAGAGCACCTGTAGCAGTAGATAGTAGCCCTGTTCAATTGCAACTCAAAGGTGTCACTACCACTGCCCGCAAGTCTGTTTTGACCGTTGCAATCAAAAATAGCGGCCAGAGCGATTTTTCATTCAATCCTGAATCATTTGCCGTCTCTGAAAATAATCACAAACTTTCTGAAGCAGCAATGCGCGCTGACTTCGAGACCACACTGGTGCAACCCAGTCAGGAAGTAAACGGAACCATCACTATTTTTGGCAGGCCCTGGAACGAACGCCTGACTATATCGCTTTCAGACGGCACACATAATTTGCAGATGCACCGATGACACATAAAAACCAGAATTTCCATTTCAATTTTACTAATTTTTCTTTCGGGTCGAAGCACACTAAGCAACTGGGTAGAGAAGGGATGAATAAGCTAGCGAATAAAGCAATGAGCAAGGCAACTACGGTTGTCGCTTCCATCGCTGGGTGCAGAGCGCTCCGGCTATTTACTTTACTAATGCTTGTCCTGGCTCTGTCGTTCACAGCCCAGGCTTTCGCTCAGGCAGTCAATCCAGGGGCCACACCAGCTCAAACGGTGCCAGACCCTAACGATTGCTCCGCCGAAGATATCTGCAAGACTTACGACAAGCGTTTTCCTTTCGAGGCAGAGCAACGCAGATCTGACACCCACACCAGAAAAGCCCCTGGCACTAACAACGAAGAGTCAGATGAAGGCGAAAATAATGAAGTTGAGGCTTATAAATTTGTGCTTAAACGTTGCGATCTTTGCCAGTATGGCATTGCCTATATGCAAATTCCAATGACCGCTAACAATAGAACTTTGCAATCAAGAGACAACGAAGTATTCAAAAATACATTGAAAACCAATGGTTTGCCACTGTCAGATACTCAGTTTCAGGTGATTCAGAGAGAGAACCATCAGCGTTTTCTTGAGCAATTGTATGATCCTGAAAAAATGATGTGGGCTGCTCAAGCCACCGCACAAATGCAAGGTGCTGCAGCCGCCAACAGTACAGCAGGTACTGCCGAGCAATCTTTCGGCACCGCTCTAGATCGTATCGTTAATGCTGATAGCGGCAATTGTTTGATTAACGTTGCTAATGAAGCATCAGGCGCTGGTTATCCTGGTCGAGTAGTAGAGAAAACTATTCCTGAGGCAGTGGGCATGGTGCAGACCATGTACAGGAGAGTCTTCATACCGATGGCCATTCTGTTCCTGCTGCCTGGTGCTGTTGCCAGTCAGGTAAAAGGTCAAATCGGCCGAGGTTTTAACCTTGGTTATGCCGAAGGTGCTAATCCTTTTGAAGGAATTCTGCGTTCGATTGTAGCGATTTTCCTTATTCCCAGCACACAAGTGATTGTCAGCTGGTCTATCGACACTGGAAACTCAATGGCGCTCAGTGTGCGCGATTGGGTCGACACTGGCATGATTCAAGATTGGGCCAGACAGCTTTCATACAACACTAGGGCGGAAAGAGACCAGAACGTACTCAATAAGGGCTCCCTTATTTCAGCCAGCACCGCTCAGGCCAGCACTGCTGGCTCAGGCAGCGGCGGTGGTGGTCTGGGCTCGCTGATCTCTAGCTTGGGCAGTGCCATCGGTGGTACCATCGGCGGCTGGATTTCTTCTCTGGGTGCCTTTGTCACCGCCTCTGGTGGTGATGGTTTAGGCGCGCAACAACCAGAACAAGCGGCTATTTCAGAGAGGGTAGGTAACCTTTCTCAAATTATGCAACTTAGTTTAAATACGATGATGAATATGGCTTCCATTTTCCTCGTCATTCTAGGTGCCTATCAAATTGTCATGATTTGCTATTTGTTCTTACTCGGACCTCTGGCCGCAGCATTCTACGCCTGGCCGCAAGTAGGTAAAGGCAAACTCTTTAGAGGTGTATTCGGCGCCTGGGTTGAAGGCGTTATTCAAGTATCGCTCTGGCGCTTCTACTGGATGGTAGTGCTGGCTGTAATGACTCAGAGGCTGATTTACACCAATGGTGGTACCTCAGATTTGCAGTGGGAAGTTTGTATGTTCACCTGCTTCCTTGGCATTCTTCTCTGGGCTCCGGCCAGTCCATTTAGCTTCTCACCTAATGGTGGTCTCGCTTCAACTGAAAAAATTGCTTCTGCCAACAAAGACAGCGGTAAAGGTGGTGGCGGCGGTGGCAAAGGCCCTGGCGGCGAAGGTGAGAAAGGCGCAGCTGGCGCACCTGGCGCTGATGGTGACAAGCAAGATGATAAATCTGGCGCGGCTACAGAGCAGAAGGTGCAGCCTGAGGGGCAAGGTCAGCAGCAAGAAAATCAGACCCAGACTCCCGCTCAAAGAACCACTGAAGATGGTACCAACAAGAAAGAGCCCACTGAAATTCAAGCCGCTCCACCTACAGAAGGTCAGAAGTCTACTGAGCAACAGGGCAACCCCACAGTCAACACTGCACCTCCTCCAAATGCGAACAGTGGGGAGCCATCCGGCGGTAAAGAGAAATCGCAGTCACAGGCACCAGTGGTTCAAGCATCAGCCGAGGTCAATGCCGGCAACATGCAACCTGGTCAAGCTCCAGTGCCGCTCTCAGGCTCAGGTGGTGCTAAGACATCTACTAATCCTGGCGTCGCTGGCAATCAAACCGCCCCTACTGGGGGCGAAGGCGCCAAAAAGGCTGGTGGAGGCGGCGGTAAAACCGGTGCTGGTAACACTACCGTCAACGTCCAGGGTGGTAATACTTCGGCCGGCGCCACAGCCAGCGCCAGTGCGGCACAGAAAGTGACCGGCGCTGCTGATCAAATTCCGAAAGAAAAGAAAAAAAATGAATAAGGAGGTGAGAGAAATGCGATTAATGCGACTGATGCAGATAAATAAGGCCAATGAAACAGTACATTCCACAATAGAGCAGCCGAAAATGAAATTCGAAATCAACATTTGTAGAAATAAGCGCAATCCTCTCACTGCTTTCAGCATCTTGTTGGCAATGGTGCTTGCTTTATTTGTCAACAATCCTAGCTTTGCTCAGGGCGCGGCCACAAACCCGAACCCTAATGATCACTCGTGCGAACAAATTATGGCTTCATTCTGCCTTAGACACAAAGCCGCCGAGCAGTATCACGATGCCGACGTCGTCAGAAACCAGGAATCACAAGGCCCTGGTACTGTCAGCCACGGCGGTGAGGAAAATAACCCAGTACAGGTGTGGCCCACGTATATTCCGTCTGCTGAATCAAAAGTGCCGACCCTGCGCGATACCGCCATCACCAAAAATATGTTTAAGACTTTCGGTTATCCACTTTCTGATACTCAGTATCAGGTAATCGAACGCTATAACCAGAACCGTTTCATGGAGCAACTCTACAACCCTGAAAAAGCTCACTGGATGGCTCAAGCTACAGGTGGTCTAGCTGCCAACTCTGCCGCCAACAGTATGGCTGCCTTTGCTATCAACCAGGCACTCTCAGCCATTGATTTTTGCAAACAATTTCTTACCAATTTCACGGCTGAACCAGACAACGTCTGGCAAAGAATCCGCGACCAGCTGTTTGTGCCTATGGCGATTTTGCTTCTGCTTCCTGGAGCCGTCTTAGCTCAAGTAAAAGCAATTGTTGCTCAAGGCTCTCCAGTACTCGTCGGCGACGTTCACCCATTTGAGGGCATATTGCGCTCGATTGTGGCTATCTTCTTAATTCCTGGTACTTTCCTTGTTATTAACTACGGCATTGACGTAGCCAATTCAATTACGCTGACGATTGCCGATGAGTATAGAAATATTTTCGGCGCCGATATGTACGAAGATGCGAAATGCGCCATCGTCAGAGCGTTCCCTATGAACAAACCTGAGTGGAATAGAAACGCAATTGGTCCTAAAGAAACCCCTCGCTTTGTTGGAACTGGCCCGTGGGCCCGCCTTGAAGGCACCACCATTGCCACCGCCCGAATCGACCCATGCGCCGGCATAGAAGAAAGCCGCGTGCCTGACGAAGATGTGGTGCAAAGCAAAAACATCAACCGTTTGATGATGAATGGTTTAAATGATACGGCCACCATGTCGTGGAATCTTTCGTGCGCCTTCCAGATGGCCTTCCTTTATTACCTCTGGTGCATGGGGCCTATTGCAGCTGCATTGTGGGTATGGCCCGTGCAGCAAATGCGCGGCGCTCTGGCTAGCTGGATTGACGGTGTTATTACAGTTTGTTTCTGGAGTTTGTTCTGGAACACCACCATCTTATTGATGGCTTGTTTCAGAGGTGTAGGTGACTCAGGCACTATCATTATGACTGCTTTGATTTTCCTTGCTGTCAACTCTGTTAAATCTGCCTTTGACTTTGCTGGCCTAGCTTCCGCTGCAGTGCAAGACGCTGCTAATAAGGCCCAGCAAGTCGCCAGTGCCGCCAAGGGTGGTGGCGCAGGTGGTGGCGGCTCCAGTAGTGGTGCTGGCGCGTCTAATCAGGGATCTGGTCAAAAAGGCGGTGCTGGACCCGGTGTTGGAGCTGGTAACACTGGTGGCGGCGGTGGCGGAGGTGGCGGCAGCGATTCCGGCAGATCTCAATCGATCGGCGGCACTGCGCCTAAAGCTGACGGTATCAGCACGGCTCAGACCACTAGCGACACTGGTGCACCAGCTACTAAATCTGGTGTCGGCAGCGATGGTCTGGGTGGCACCTTGCCAGCCTCCACGAGCTCTGGCAATGGTGATAAAGCCAAAGCCGAAGCTGGTCAAGGTGAAGGCAGTACTGATCAGGGTCTTCCTCCTCCTGCAAGCGGCGAAAAAACTGCCACCGCTGGTGGTGAAAGTGACGGGCCTCCTACCGGTGACGCTGGTGGAGCTGGTGCTGACGCGCTGACCGGAGCACTTGGGTCGGCCAGTGTTGACGCGTCCGGAAACATTGGTCTGCAAGTATCTGGCGATGCCGGCAACGGTACGTTAGGTATCACGACTTCAGGCGACGGTAACACCGGGCCTGGCGGAGTGCCGCTCACTGGTGATGGAGTTACGGCCGGTCCTGGGGATGGTCCTGTGTTCGGTGAAGGCGCTGCTCCTCTGCTCGGATATGGAATGGGCAATGCTGAAACTCCGATGCCTTTCGGTCTAACTCCTGAGACGTTTAAAGGCAATGCGTTCGAAGCGCTTGGTCTCGGACCTGACCTGCAGATTCCTGGAGTTGGCAATGAGCAAGGCCTGGGAGCGCTGGGAATAGGTAATGCTCAAGGACAGACTGACGGTAAAGGTGCCATTCCAGGAACCGATCTCTTCGGCAAACCAGATGCTACTGAACTCGCTCCAGGCACTGAAAATGCCTTGAACAAGCTCGGAGCTGACGGCCAACCTCTTCTTGGGGCGGACGGCAAGCCAATGCTTGATCCGACTAGAGTAGGCGACGTGCCACCATTGACCGGAAATCTGGCTAATGATCCGGCCGCCTTGTCTGCGCAGAAGACCGCCGTAGACACGATGGCCATGTCGGGTGTCACTACTGACCAATTGAAGACTGCCATGGATAATCCGAACGGTGCCGAATACAAGGCAATCGCTGATGCGACACACGTTGCACCGCCAATACTTGACGCAGCCCTGCACGGTAACACCAGTGCCGGTGTCATGACCGCCGTTGGTTTCGGTAGCACTGAAACTGCCAACTCATTTGCTGCACCTGGTGTAGGGAATGAAACCGCAGCCATGGCTACCAATGCCTTCCAGCAGGCCCAAAGTGTGGCCGGTGCTGATCCTGGCATGATCGACCGCGCAACTCTCGGTATGGACGCTAAGGCCGGTGCCCAATTGCTGAACTCGCCAGCTATGGATGCACAATTTGCATCAACTGTGAGCGGTTATCAGCAGGCTTATGGTGCCACAGGCAGCTACGCTCAAACTGAAGGCCAATACGCCTCGGCCGCTTCCTTTGGTAGCGCATCCGGTGCCTCTGGCTTCTCTGGAATCTCACCAAATATGGTTGGTGGAGATCTCAGCCCAGCCGGCTCAATTGCTTCTGCGAACAACTTCCAGTCGCCGTATACTCCTATCAGTGGTGATGCTGGTGGTGCCTCCGCTCAACGCGGTGCTGCTGACATCTTGTCGCTGACTAATACGACACCGCAAGAGATGCAACGAGCGCTGTCCAATCCGGGCGGTGCCGAGTATCAGGCCCTGACTGAACGCATCGGTTCATCACCCGCTCTAGTTGACGCTGCCTTGAAAGGTAGCGCCGCAGCTGGTGCGATTGTAGAAACTGGCTTCGGACAGACCGCTACTGCGCAAGCTAATGCCGACACATCGTTCACGGCTAACCAATCCGTGTCCATGTATCAGGCCGCTGCCAGCACCTATGGAGCTGATACTGTGCAGCAAGCCGCAGTCAATATGAATGCCGGTGCCGGTGCTCAAATTCTGCAGTCAGCGCAAATGGATCAACAATTTGCTTCTACTGTGCAGAGCTATCAGCAGTCGTATCAGACGAGCGGTAGCTATGCGTCCGCCGATGCCGGATATGTCAGTTCGTTTGGTTCAACACCAGCGGTTACTTCTTCTCTAGTTACCGGTGATGTTAGCGCTCCTGGAGCTGTAGCTTCGTCGATGGGTTATTCGGCACCGTACAGTGTGCCGGCCAGTGATGCTGGAGCGCTCTCTGCCCAACGCGGAGCCACCGACATCATGGCCTTGACTAATACGACACCGCAAGAAATGCAACGAGCGCTGTCTAATCCGGGTGGTGCAGAGTATCAGGCCCTGACTGAACGCATGGGTTCATCACCCGCTCTAGTTGATGCTGCCTTGAGAGGTGGTACCGCGGCTGGTGCGATTGTAGAAACAGGCTTCGGACAGACCGCTACTGCTCAAGCTAATGCTGGTACTTCTTATACAGCCCAACAATCTGTATCTATGTATCAAGCGGCGGCCACTCAATACGGTGCTGATACCGTGCAGCAAGCGGCAGTCAACATGAATGCCAGTGCTGGTGCTCAGATATTGCAGTCAGCTCAGATGGATCAGCAATTCGCCTCTACTGTGCAGAGCTACCAACAGTCGTACCAAAGCGGCGGTAACTTCACACAGGCCGATACGAGTTATGTTTCCGCTGGGGGCCCAAGCCCTGCCATCACCAGCTCCGTAGTTGGTGGTGAAGCCAGCCCATCCGGCTCATATGCATCGGCAGCAGGCTACTCGGCACCATATACGGTGTCAAGTAGTGATCCGGGAGCAGTAAGCGCCCAAAATACGGGTCGCGACATCATGGCCATGACCAATACCAGCCCAACAGAGCTGCGTACTGCTCTGGCTCAACCTGAAAGTGCACAATATCAACAGCTAGCCGAACGCATGGGCGTTTCGCCGGCTCTGATAGACTCTGCCCTTCGTGGTAATGTCAGCTCTGCTGTAGTTGCCTCGGCCGGATTCGGTGCCACTGAAACTGCTCATCGATTTGAATCGCAATCGGTCACGGCCGCTCAATCGATCCAATACAATGCCAGTGCTCAGGCGGCTGGTGGAGGAGCTGACGCTGTCTATCAAGCAGCAGTCAATCTCAACCCAGAAGCCGGACAGAGGATACTCGGAGGTACTGGTCTGGATACTCAATACACAGCTACAGTCAATGCTTACCGTGCAGAGGCTGCCAGTGGTGGCGGGTATACGCAAGCACCGGTGGTGCCAAACTACATCACCAGCAGTGGTGGCTCAGCGCCGATGTCGCAAGACATGATTTCGGGAACGAATCAGGCGCAATATAGCTATGGCGCTCAGCCAGGTCAGACATATACCGCAGGGGGTAACGAAGTTGCACTACAGCAACAGCATCAGCAGTATGTAGCTGATTCTGGTTATGTCCAACAACAACAACAACAGCAGCAGCAATATGTCGCTGATCCTGGAGTTGTCCAACAGCCGCAACAACAACAGCAGCAGCAGCAATATGTCGCTGATCCTGGAGTTGTCCAACAGCCGCAACAACAGCAGCAGCAGCAATATGTCGACCCTGGAGTTGTCCAACAACTTCAGTCACCCGGTGTCGGCACCGGCCAATCAATCGTTGCCCACAACGATGTTGGGTATACCGGCTCTGCATCCACTGTAACCGGAACCGGATGGACTGCTCCTCAAGTGCTGCCTGATGTCACCAGTGGTGGAACTCACGGGCTTGTCCAGCCTGAACAGCATCACCATGTTGAGCAGCAGCAACAGCAAGTGAGACAAGACAGCCCTGGTTATATCGCTGATGGCGGTCCTAGAAAAACCTTCTCCAATATTCTTGGAGCTGGGGCGGCTGGACTGGCAGCGAAGAGCCAAGAGCAGAGCCGACCAAGTGGTGGTGCTCCAAATGCTGAACCGAAAGAATCGGCTCCTTCGCCACAACAGAAAGAAGGTGCTCCGCCAACGGAAGGTTCGAGCAATAAGGGCATCAACCTCACACCTGGCCAGAAACGCAAGGCCGTGACTCAACGTGAGTTAGACGAGCAGCAACGTCGCTTGCTGGAAGAACAACGCAGGAACATGCCTGGCTTCAACGACGATTAGTCCATTGATTTGCACCCTCAGTCTCGGCTCTACACCGAGGCTGAGGAGCGATTCAGGATTCAGGCCCGCGGTTCAGAAAACAATTAGAAGCAAGCACTGCAAGTTAAAAAGGAGCTGTCCGGCGCGACAAGATTTAAAATAACGCATAAGATAGAACTGGCACCTTGGAGAAATTAAGCGTGGACCTGGCCGATGTCGGTGTTAAGTGTCCTAACTGCGGCGTGAAGTTCAACAGCAAGCAACTTCCACAAGTTGTCGATACTGGTTTGCGCAATAGCGAATTGCGCCAGCATATTGGTAACGTCAAACCTCAGTATGAGCAATATTCAGTGCTGACTTGCCCCAGTTGTGGCATTTCAGACTGGGCGACTTCATTCATTCCCACCACCGAGCTTTGCGTGCTCAATCAGGGAAATAGTCCACCACATTTGCAATATCGCAACGCCGCTATCGGCGCCGAGCGTAAGGGCGGCAACTATTTCGGTGTGGCCATGTTTTATCTCTACGCCGCCTGGTGCGCCGATGATGTCAATGCTGTGCCTCAGGCGCGAGAATACAGAAGGTTGGCCACAGACGCTTTCCGTAAATCTCTTGTTGACGTCTCCTGCCCCACCGAAAATCGCCCAGAAGTGGAATATTTAATTGGCGAGCTTTGCAGGCGTACTGGTGACTTTGCTCGTTGCAAAGAATACTATCAAGCGGTGATTGGCCGCTTACCGGCGCTCTATGCCGCAATGGCGCGAAAATTGATGCGCATGTCCGATATGGGTTCTGCCGAAGACATTCAATTTGATGGCATGGGCAACTAAAGGCGAAGCTGATAATTAAGGACGGAATCACGTGTCACGAGTTCACAAAGTCATTGTGCTGAATAAGCCTTTTAAGCTATGGGATTTCACAATTCGCCAGCTTCTGATGATGGTGATTGCCGTGGCCATCTCAGTCACTTTGCTTTCCAAGGTGCCCAGCAATCTAAAAATTGGCAATTTGCCCGCCAATATTCTCAGTGCCATTGTGTTTTTCTGCGCCTGTCTGCCTCTGGTTAAATTTACAGACTTAAAGCCCATGAGCTGGTGGAAAAATGTTTTTCTCTATCGCCTGCATTTTGAACCCACGGTTTATGTGCCTAAACCGGAAGAACAAACGGCCATTTATCCTGACCCAACCATCATTGAACCCACTAAAAAGTCAGACGAGTTCTATATAGGCTCCAATTAGCCCGGTTTTGCGGCTAAACTGGTCAGCACAGCTTCAGAACTATATATAATGTTTCCTATAGCGTACGAGCCAAGAGCCCTGTGAGCGTTCATCAATGGTAAGAAGTGCCGGTTCATCACCCATAAGAAGGACGTCGAGTTTGCGCGGCAGACCTCAGGCTAACGACGACATGGATGATGACGACGACGATCTTGATGATTTTCGTGGTCAGAGACGACCGCGCCCGACTACCGACTCTCAGATGCCCGAAGGCAAGCACATGCCGCTTACGCCGGGCCCTTCGCTAAACAATATCATTGCCGGATTTTACAACGGCTTACCAGGTCAGCTGCGCGACATGCTGCCTTTTGGCCAGGAATCACATAGTGGTGGCAGCGGCGGCGGTGGCTCAGACGATGACCCACCACCAGACAAACGCGGTGCCACCAGCTGGCAAGATGTCTGTTTCATCTATTCCATTCCTGGCGAAGACGAAGAAGACGGCCTGGTAGTTTTATCAGACGGCAGTTTTCGCAAATACATAGCCTGCAAAGGCATTAACGCTCTGCTTTTCGATGAAGCCGATCGCGAAACCATGGCCCGCACTTTTGCCAACTTTGCCAACTCCTGCGAATCAGATATTCAAATCATCATCAAGAGCCGCAACGTCTCAGTTGACGAATATCTTTCCCGCTATCAAATTTTGCTGAAAACCGATAATGATTATTTGAAATGGTACGCCGACTACACCGATAAATGGTTCCGCCGGGTTCAAGACGTTACTTTCGTGCCCCAGCGCGAATTTTATATCGTCATCAGCTTCCACCCGCCAGACTGCAAAAGCGGCAAAATGTGGAACGGCCGCCGCTCAATTCAAAAGCACGAAGAATATTTAGAATCGCTCAATCGCCTTGTTAAGACTGCCTTTGAACAATTGCGCGGCTCCAACTTGAGACCCAGTATTCTCACTCGCAAAGAAGTGCGCAATCTGATTTATTCAGATTTGAATCCATCGCTTTATGAAAAAGACGGCGAGGCACCACCTTCGCGCACCAACGTTTCAGAAGCTTCAGTACTGGCTGGTTCGGCTTTAAAAGTGACAGACGATCACTTGTGGCTTGACGGCAAATATATCGGCACCCAGTATATGTTTGCTCCGCCCCACGAAACCTGGATGGGCTGGCTTGTTGACCTGCTCACTCTATCAGTGGAGTACACTCTTTCGCTCTTCATTCACCAGTGCGATCAAGACAAAGTCAGACGCAACCTCAAGCTCAAGTATCGTATGGGCCACGTCGCCAGCACACAGCTAGCCACGCCCGACATTGAAGGGATGGAGTCGACAAGATCGGCCGCCACAGCCATTCAGGAGTTTTTGCGCAGCGCCAATAAAGCTTTTGATACTTCAATGTACATCCGCTCTTATGCCGATTCGCCTGAGCATCTGGCACAAAACATGGATGAAGTCAGGCGCATTTTCAAAAACCGCGGCGCCCAGATGGATAGAGGGCAAGTGCTGCAACTCGACCTCTGGCAGTCGACGCTTTCAGTGGGCGTAGATCGCATGGCGGTGGTGCACCGCGTTATGTCACCGATTGTGGGCACCATGTGGCCGTTTTTCACAGCTTCTTGCGGCACTCCTGATGGTGTACCATTTGGTTTTGCTCTCGCTTCAAGAGAGCCTGTGCTTTTAAATCCGTTCTTCCGGGGCCAGGGTAAAGACGCGAACAATATGTTCGTAGTAGGAACGACTGGTGCCGGTAAATCATTCGCCGTATCGATGCTAATTCTGCGCCTTTTGCCACTGGGCACCCGCTTTGTTTTAATTGATAAAACCGTAGACAAATTTGGTGCCTATCGTTTCATTACCGAGCTGCTCGGTCCAGAGCTTTGCGCCTACATCGACTTAGGGCCTAGTTCAGGCTACATTCTCAACCCCTTTGATCTCGGCCCCGAAGATAAAGAAGGCGAGCCTTCTGCCGACAAAATCAGCTCGCTTCTATCATTGCTCGACTTAATGCTGGCCCCTGAAGGTCGAGAAGAATTGAACGTTGAAGAAAAATCATTACTCGATGGTTTGATTCGTGTAGCTTACATGGACGCTCATTTTAGAGGCGTCATTCCTACCATGTCAGATTTGGCTCGAGTGACAGCCCAGGCTGCTGCTGATGAAGTAGATCCACTGCAACGTGATCGCTTACAGCAATTCGCTCGTGGTCTTTCTCTGTTCACCAGATCTGGTGCCTTTGGTGGATTAGTTGACGGTCACACCAATATTGACACCGAAAAACTATTCATCGTATTTGATACCAGAGAGGTTAACGAACCTAGACTGGAAAGAATCGCCGTGTACATTTTGGCTGAGTTTATTCGCCGTCGTGCAGCTGATTCAAAAGCAAGGGGAGTGCGCTTTGCCGCCATCATCGACGAAGCCGCTACGCTGATGCGATTTAAAGCCGGAGCGCGCCTGCTGGACGATTTGTCGAGAAGAGCCAGGCACTACGGTATGATGCTGGTAACAATTACTCAACAGCTGAAAGACTTCTTCAGACAGGCTGAGCAAGCTGATTCTGTGGTGAAAAACTCGCACATGAAAATCATGTTGCGGCAAGATCCATCTGACTTGAAAATGCTCAAAGAAACCCTGCGTTTGACCGACGCTGAAACAGTAGCAATCGAGAATTTCTCTAGAGACGAAGAGAAACGTCGAGACAGCCAGTGCCTGCTAATTGTGGGCGCTGTGCACGGAACGATCAGGCTGGTACCAAGCCCCATGGACTACTGGATTTGTACTTCAGAGCCAATCAAAGACATTCCTCGCCGTCTAGATATGATCAAAGACGTGAAGGCCAAAAATCCTAAACTTTCTCATACTGATGCTTGCCGCCAGGCAGTCTATTACCTCGGCTTGCAGCACGAGGGATAGATGGACCAAATATTTCGCTTCAGCAAATGGTTTGTTTTATTTTGCGCACTACTGGTGGTCGCCAGATTGGCGCAGCAGTATGTGGCTGACCGAGCTTTTGAAGAACGTGCCAGTGCTATGGGTGAGAGGATTTTTGGCTGGCGCTGGGTCAATGCTGCTGGTAATGTAGATATACAGAGCAGCGCGCAAGTGACCAAAGCTAAAGTCATTCATCGTCGCGAGACTGATGGACAGGTGCGGGTGGAAGGCACCCAGCTCGTGATGTCACCAGATATAGGGTCAGCCAGCGATATTAAAAATTTAAATTCAGTGGATAATTCAGGCGTTAAATCACAAGGAGAAACTCAACCAACAGATGTTAATTCGGCGGGAGCCGGCAGTGCAGGGGCTTCAAGCAAACCCTTATCGGGCAAATTTGCTGCTGTTCTCACTCTCTACAAAGACAAGAATGAGTGGAAACTGGGAAAAGTGGAGGCTGAGTAATATATGTATTGGAGAGTTCAAAAAGTCGGACCGGAACAGCTGGTAAAGCTTTACGGCGTGCACTTACTTTTGATTTTAAGTCTGCTTATTAACGGTTTTCAGTGGATCACTCGACCGGCCAAATCAATGCCCGAGGGAGTGAAAACCGACATCGAAGCTTTTTCGCGCAAACTCACTAATCACCTGCTTGATACCAGCTATATTTCCTGCGAAGCCAATATGACCGCCTTGCGATCTGAGCTTGACCCGCCTCTGGCAGCCAATCTAACACAACAGGGCATATTGCCCAAGACGGCTCAAGACATGCGCGCTATGGTATTAGATATGCAAGAACGCAAACAGATTTGTGCCGTGCGCATCGATGACATCAAAGTCAGCGAACCCACAGCCAAAGGTCTAATTCCGGCCCGAGTGACCGGCATTTGCGCTATTCACTCAGCTGCTGAAACCGCAGAGAGACGTTTTACTTTTCAATATTTAATTGGCCAAAGAGGCGATACTGGACAACTCATTCTTTCTCAATATGAAGATCTGTCACCGCAATAGTGTTAGTTGAAGTCGTCTGTAGTCACCACCCGTAACACCATAATAAGAGAGCTATGTTTTCAGGAATTGTTGAAGAAGTTGGTCAGGTGCTTGAAATTAGCGATACTGACGGCGGCCGCCGCCTGAAAATCGGCGCCAAGGACATTATGTCTGACGCTCAGATAGGCGAATCAATTAGTTGCAGCGGCTGCTGTTTGACCGTGGTTGATTTTGGCAGCGACTGGTTTGCCGTTGACGCTGTGATTGAGACTTTAAGACGCACCAATCTGGGCGATGTAAGAGTCGGCAGTCGGCTCAACTTAGAAAAAGCCCTGCGGGTGAGCGATCGACTTGGCGGCCATATAGTCACTGGTCATATTGATACAGTGGGTAAAGTGGCTTCAGTTCTAGAAGAAGGCTTCTCTTATCTGGTCACTTTTAACTTAGAAGGCCGCTGGGCGCCGTTCTTCGTTGAAAAAGGTTCCGTTTCGATAGACGGCGTTTCACTGACCGTGGCCGATTGTGGAGCCCTGCCGAAAAATCCCGAAGATGAGTTCTGGTTTAAGGTTGCCCTCATTCCCCACACCTGGGAAGTAACTACGCTCGGACAAATTAAGGCCGGATCGGCTGTGAATGTGGAAACTGACATCATTGCCCGCTATGTAGCCAGGCTCACTAATACTAATGGTTAATAAAGTTGATCAAAAGGTTCCTTTGGCCCGTTTTCTTGGCTATGCTTTGATAGTCCCTTGACATATACAGGAATTCTGATGGAAACAAAAGCGGTTAGCGGCGACCTGCAGGCTCAAGTTGAAACTCAGCAGCCCAGCAATTCTTCCGGTTTTTCAGCCTCAGATTTTGACCCAGCAACTTTCAACACCATCGAAGAAGCCTTAGCCGACCTTAAGGCCGGCAAGTTTGTCGTAGTCTCAGACGACGAGGGCCGCGAGAACGAAGGCGATTTGATTTGCGCCGCCGAGCTCATCACTGCTGAAATGATCAACTTTATGGCCACCGAAGCGCGTGGCTGGATTTGCCTGTCACTGACAAGTGAACGGGCCGCCGAGCTCGGTCTATCGATGATGGTGGAGCGCAACACCGAATCGCAAGGCACCGCTTTTACCGTCACTATTGATGCTGATACCAGATTTGGTGTGACCACAGGCATTAGCGCCTATGACCGTGCCACCACTGTTAAAGTGGCTGTTGATCCGCTATCTAAGCCATCTGACCTGAGAAGACCTGGCCACGTATCACCATTAGTTGCTAAAGATGGCGGCGTGCTCAAACGGGCTGGCCACACCGAAGCTGCCGTAGACCTGGCTCGCTTGGCTGGTTGCAACCCCTCTGGTGTAATTTGCGAAATCATGAACGCCGACGGCACCATGGCTCGTGTGCCGCAACTTCGTGAATTTGCTCAGAAGCACAATATCAAATTTATCAATATTGCTCAGCTGATTGCTTACCGCCTGGTGCGCGAGCGCTTTATCGTTCGTGAAGCTGAATGCGAGATGCCATCAGCCTATGGCGATTTCAAACTTTATGCTTATCGCAATGTGTTAGATGGCAGTGAGCACATCGCTGTTGTTAAAGGTGATGTTGTCGGACATAGCGACGTCATGATACGCGTGCACTCAGAATGTTTGACTGGTGACGTATTTGCCAGCTTGAGATGTGACTGCGGCCCACAGCTAGAAGCGGCCATGGCGCTTATTGCCAAAGAAGAGCGCGGTGTGCTGGTCTATCTGCGTCAGGAAGGTCGAGGCATTGGTCTGCTCAACAAAATCAAAGCTTATGCCCTGCAAGAAAGCGGCCAAGACACCGTGCAAGCCAACGAGTCATTAGGATTTAAACCAGACTTGCGTGATTATGGTGTCGGTGCACAAATACTCAGTGACCTTGGTCTGACATCGGTGCGCATCATCACTAATAACCCGAGAAAGATTGTGGGCTTAGAAGGCTATGGCCTCGAAGTTACCGGTCGCGTGAGCATGCCACCATCATGCAACAGTCACAACATGAACTATCTGTTCACTAAAAAAGAAAAGCTCGGTCACTGGCTTGAGCTGGCCGGACAAACTGAAAATCAGAACTTTGAGAGAGGCGAATAACCATGGCTAAGGGCGAAGCTGAAGTAATTGAAGGTCGTTTGATTGCCACCGGATTGCGATTCGGAATTGTAGTTAGCCGCTTCAATGACTTTATTACCAGACCGCTTTTAGATGGTGCTTTAGAGACCATCAGACGTCATGGTGGCGAACTCAGTGACGTCGAAGTAATGTGGTGCCCTGGAGCATTTGAAATTCCACTGGTGGCCAAACAGGCCGCTTCAAGCAATCGCTATGATGCCATCATTTGTCTTGGTGCCGTCATTCGCGGCTCCACAGCGCACTTTGATTTCGTTGCCGGCCAGAGCGCGTCTGGTGTGGCTGCGGTGGCACTAGAAACCAATTTGCCTGTTATTAATGGCATTCTCACAGTTGATTCAATCGAGCAAGCTATTGAGCGCGCAGGCACTAAAGCTGGCAACAAAGGCTCAGAAGCGGCTGCCTGTGCTATCGAAATGGCTAACTTGCTGGCTGCGATGAAAAGCCATGCAGAAGTTAAGGCTTGAGCTTAAATACTTAAGCAGAAAAATTGGGTGGCTGTTTGCTGCGCTGTTAATTGTGGCTGTTTCAGGCTGTTCTGCCGGAAAGCCTTCTTTGTCTGAGACTCTGAATCACGGTATAAATTTCGGTGACTGGAAACAGACCGAAGCACTCTGCAATCAAATTCTTGAGAAAAATCCTGATGATGCCGATGCGCTTTTGGCGAGGGCACG
>CASBPX010000105.1 GCA_949127735.1 Candidatus Obscuribacterales bacterium
GGCACTAAAACCACCGGGAACATAGTCACAATAACGGTAAGTGATGCGGCTCTGGCCGGAGGGCAAACAGCTATTAACTACGTCGTTTTAGCCGGCGACACACTGACGACGATGGCCACGGGCCTTAGAAACGCAATTAATGCCAATGCTGGCCTCACGGCGGCGGGAATATCAGCGACTTCGGCCGGGACGGTAATCACAATCAAATCAACCTCTGCCAACGCCACCACCTATTCTCAATCAACAAGTGTTGGCGCTACCGCGACAATTGCACTATCAATAAATCAAAACGGGCCGCAAACAATTGCCTTATCGGGGACAAAAACCACAGGCGATACCATCACAATTACAGTTTATGACGCTGGTCTTGCCGGCGCTTTAAAAGCAGTAACCCACACCGTCCTTGCCGGCGACACCTTGACGAGTATTGCCACAGGGTTAGCCGCTGCACTTACTGCCGATACGAACTTGCAAGCAATTGGTGTCAGCGCCACTTCGGCAGGAACAGTAGTCACGCTTCAATCTAATTCTATTAATCAAACGGTACTTCGCGAGACGACAAGCTTAACTGCGACTGAACTAATCTCATTGAACATTCCAGCTAACGGCGTTCAAACCGCAGTAATCGCTGGAACCAAAACCACCGGGGATGTTGTCACTATCACCACATATGATGCCGCTCTTCCTGGTGGTTCACAGGCCGTAAATTACACTGTCTTGGCTGGAGATACTTTAACTTCTATTGCTGCTGGTCTCGCTGCCGCCATTACGGCAAATGCAAATCTGTCTGCGATAGGAGTTTCTGCAACCTCGTCTGCGACGGTGATCAATGTTAAATCCGCTTCGATTAACAATACAACGTATGCAAAATCAACCAGCGGAGGGGCAACGGAAACAATAACATTGGCGCCGTCGAGCAGCGTGGCTCAATATGGTCATAATAATGTCAACGAACTGACAAGCATCACCGGTGGTGGTGCTACCAGATTTCAGGGCACGACAAACAAGGCCTTAAAATCTGCAACTATAAACAGTTTGCCCGCAGACTTGGCCTGGTCGAAAAGCTTTAACGGCAATGCGATGCTTGCCAATGGTGCAAATAACGTGCCGGTTAGTGCCACAGATGGTGCCAACGTTGTTAAAACAAATAATTATCAGGTGCCGATAACTGGGCCCGCTAGTGCGACGCTGACTTTTGATGCAAATGGCAATATGACCAGTAACGGGATGAATACTTATGCTTGGGATGCGGAAAACCGGCTCATCAAAATCACATATCCTGGTAGTGGAAACTTCAGCCAAATTCTATACGATGCCAGCAATTTTAAAGGACAAATCACCGAAACGGTAGCCAGTAGTCTCGCCAGTACAAAACAGTTTGTTAATTCTGGCTCTCGAATTTGTGAGGAGCGTGATGCTAGCAGCGCTGTCACCAAGAAATTTTTCGGTTTTGGGCAGACCTCTAGCGGTATCAACTATTTTTACACTTTGGATCATCTTGGCTCCGTGCGCGACATGACCGATGGCTCAGGCGTGTTTCAAGCTCGCTATGAGTATGATATGTGGGGCGTAGCAACGAAAACGAGCGGTTCGCTTGACGCAGATTTTCAATATGCAGGGTATTATGCGCATGGACGCAGTGGGCTTAATCTAACGGTTTATAGGGCTTATAGTCCATTAGTGGGAAGGTGGCTAAACAGAGATCCGATTGAAGAAGCCGGGGGAATGAATCTATATGTATATTGCCTGAACATGCCTCTTACAGCGGTTGATCCAAACGGTACCGTTAGTGGTAAACCTCATTGTCCCAGCAGTGATGAATGCGAGGATTGCTTTGATACCTGGGAACGCAGGCAAAAATATTGCGGGCAAAAGTATGCTGAAGATCTAATCTTATATGGGTTTTTGGTAGCAAACGAAAATTATAAACGATGTCTGGCGAATGCCAAAAGGGAGTTTGATGCTTGTTACGCAGAGCACTGCAGATAGTTTCTCCTTGGCACACGGATAAATGGAGATCACCACATTGGATTTGTCAGAAGTAATTGAGAAACTTAGGTCTGAGCCCGATCTAAATGTTATGAAGGAAGCAGAAGCTTACCTCAATAATTTGCCCGAAAACAAAACTGTTGAACTTATAGAAAGCCTTCTTAGCTTGAACGAAACAGAGGCATACTTAGTTGTATCAAAATGGATTCAAGCGCATGGCAGTTGGAAGTACATAAATCTAACCATCACACGGTGTCTAGAAAAAGAACCTACGGTCTTCAGTAAGGTTACAGCCGCTTGGTTGAAAAGCTTGCCCTGGGATTCGCGTCACACTGAAGTTTTTAGAACACTCACAGTATTTGCACCAGATACTGAATACATTCTAGATCTTTGGTACTTTTACGTTGGTCAGAAGGCTCGTGTAGGAGGAGAGCCGCTTGTAATATTCATGGGTCAATTTGAAAAAAACCTTTTGCTTCAAAAAACTGACATTCTAGAAGTTTGTTTTTTTTGGGTTATCGATAATCCAACTGATCCTGCGAGCCCTGACATAATGGCAGCCTTGATGCGATACGACAAGAAACTACCGATCATTGAGGCTTCTTGTCGTTGGCTCAGGCTTCACGAAGATGATGTTTCAGCATGGAAAGTCATACTGTCATTAGTTCGTCACTCGCAGTCGCTCTCGACTGATGAGGAAATTTTAAATTGGTTAGAAAGCCATGTTCACAATGCAAGAAGCACTATAGTAGCGACTGAGCTTCTAAGGAGGACTTCTTCTGAAAGACTTTTGAGTGTCGCACGGAAAATTTTGTCGGCGCACACTAGTGATGAATCTACTCCGCTTCTTATCGCCAGTCTTGTTGAATTTGATTCGATGTTTGACTATCAGAAACAAGTCGTAGACTGGTTTGCGCAGCCGCATAGTGAGGCGAGGACTGTAACCAGGCAAAATGAATTAAAACTTTTACTCACCATTCTCAAATTTTATCCGGACGATCCTCGCTTTATAGAAATAGCTAGGTTATGGATTAAAGTAAATCCAGAATGTGAAAGAATTGAAACACTTTTATCTCTGGTTTGCGATTAAGAGGATAGGTTGTGTAAGTGAGATGTTTTGAGAAAAAGTAGAAGAAGTACCGATATCACTATATGAATTTGGAGCTGCATATGTTTCGCACACCTTTTTCAAAAATTTCATTGCCGGAATTTATCATTAGACTTCTCTGAAGTGTATCTTGCAAACTAAAAATATCAAACTACAAGACTGGGGAAAAGCTCTATGCAGATTGGCAGAATACAGTACTGGCGGTGGTCGAGAATAGTTGTAGCAGCTCTTCTAGCTGCTACAGATGCATACCATGGTGGAAAAATCTTTAGATAGGAAGTCGAAGTCGTCGCTTGCGATCAGCTTCCATAAATCGTGTTTGTCCGACCGAATAATATCATCTAAACTCCCCCGCAGTCAGCTGCTTTTTGAGTGGCAAAATAAAGCTGAAAAGCTTGCTGCGAGCTGCTACAGAATCTTCAACCTCGATGGTAGCGACCGACACTTGCTTAGGCCATTTTGCAACTAGAACGCAGACAGCTTGCAGATGCGCGGGCAACTATTTAGGGTCTAAACGGTGGCAAGCAATCAAGCCCCACAGCCTGCCGTTGCAAATAATCGAAAAAGTAAGAGTTGCCGCTACTTCGATATTATGCAGATATTGCAAATGAATAGGTGAAACGCTGCGCAAAGCACTGAGTCTTAGATCTATCGGATTTACTTTACTACCGATGGGCACTGGTTCGAAATTAATGTTAGCAATCATGCGCACCCAGTGGCGTGTAAAAAGTCACATCGCTGGTTCTGGAATGTCGGTAACAGGAAAGTGGTGGCCGTAAAAAAAATGAAGATTGGCCGACTTAGATACGGCTATTACTTCGCCATGCCAGTCATTGGCAAATTTATAGATCACCACCCGATTATAACCAGTCAATTTTCTTACACGTTAAGCAACAAAGCCTATCGCCTTCAATAGCCAACTGCACACCAAAAGACTGTATTGCCGAAGGAATATGAATCGGCTCTTTGTCGCAATCGGTAAGGAGCATGTCCATTTTTTACCTATTGGCGTTTGAGGTACTGATCAAAGAAACTTAGAACAGAGTCAAGGTTTTTACCTTTTTCTACGTCGTGGCCAAATTTTGGCAGCCTCAAATAGGTGGTTTTTACACCTGCTTTTTGCAGCTTTTCTACCAACATATCGCTCTGCTCTACTGGCACAACGGCATCATTGATGCCATGAATAATGAGAAAGGGAGGACTACCTGCAGATACGTATGTGTCTGGGCTGGCTTCTAGTGCTCTGGCCTTTTGAGTGGCAGCTGTGCCGCCTAATAGCAACGATAGCGATGCACCAGGGGTGGTGGTATCCCATTGCTTAAGCGGATAAACTTTAGTGCCCAGCTCGTAGAGATTGGTAGGGCCAGCCATATCGCAGACTGCTTGAACATCTCTGTTTATTGATTGATCGCCCCCCATATTGAGCAGCGGGCTGACCGCCGAGGTTCCCATCAGTGCCACCAGATGACCACCTGCCGACATGCCCCAGAGACCAATATGACCAGCATCGATGTGAAATTTATTGGCATTACCTTTGAGAAAGCGCAATGCACAATTGAGGTCTTCCATTTGACTGGAGAAAATACCTTCTTGCGCCAGACGGTAGTTAACTATGGCCACTGCGTATCCGTTTTTGACAAACTGCGGCAACCAGAGCGGAGTAGTGCCCGCATTTGGTCTCGATGTCCAGCCACCACCGTGAACATAGATGATCAGTGGAAAACTTTTCTCCTTCTCTTTTTCTTTTACTTTTGGCAAATATAGACTGAGCCGATGTGCCAGGTCATCTGCATTACCACCTGGCCAGTAACTCAAATTTTCCAGTTTTTCCATTGAACTTGTGGTTTTAGCTTGCGCTTCAAGATGGCTTAGATTCAGGCCAAACACCAAAATCACAGCCAGAATTTTCAAGTAATTGATGATATTGATGTCTAGTTTTATCCTAGTTTCATTAGTGTTTGAAGCAACGCTGGCCGGTAAAGACCATGGCAATTTTAAATTTATTGCACGCTGCAATGACGTCGGCATCTTTTATACTGCCGCCTGGCTGAATAATTACCGCAATTCCGGCTTCGGCCGCCGCTTCAATGTTGTCGGTGGCAGGTAAGAAAGCTTCACTGGCCATAACAGCACCTCTGGCTTTTTCACCGGCCTGTTTTAAGGCAATGCTGGTGCTGGCGATGCGACTGGTTTGGCCGATACCAAAACCAAGAGAGAGCCCATCTTTAGCCACAAATATGGCATTCGATGTGAGGTGTTTGACCACAGACCAGGTGAAGGCAATGTCGCTTGTTAAGGAGGAATCTGGTTGAGTTTCAGTCACACATTTAAACGAGCTTGCTTCGACCGGTGCTTCTTGATCAACTTCTAAAAGCCAGCCGTAGTCACCTAAATGTTTCATTTTCCATTCGCGCCTTTTGGCGATGGTCTTATCAATCTGAGCTTGCAAGACTCTGACATTCTTTTTCTTAGTAAAGACTGCCAGTGCTTCTTCGTCGTATTCGGGGGCTAAAACAATTTCAACAAAGTTGCGGGTAACACGCTCGGCGAGCGCGGCATCGACTTTTCCGGTGAAACCGTATACGCCACCAAACGCTGAAAGCGGATCGCACTCATAAGCCAGTTCATAGGCTTCGGCTAATGTTTTTGCTTCGGCTACGCCACACGGATTATTGTGCTTAATCACACACACTGCCGGTGCTTGAAGCTCACGCAGAATCTTTATCAGAGCATAAGAATCAGTGATATTGTTCGAAGACATTTCTTTGCCTTGCAGTTGTTCAAAAGGCGGGAACTTGCCGCTGGTGAAGCCAGGTACCGGTGCACCCTCTACGGCATACCAGGCTGCTGCTTGATGCGGATTTTCGCCGTAACGCAGCGTTTCTTGTCGCTTCAATTTAATGGTCAGTTGATCGGCAAAAACAGTTTCGCTTTTAGCTTTTAGTTCTTTAGCGTCAGCTTTGGCCAATTCATTTTGCACCAGCTCGCCCAGATAAGTAGAAATGCTCTGGTCGTATGCCGCTGTGCGGGCAAAGGCCTGATAAGCCAGTTTGCGTCTGAATGAAACAGGTAATTCGCCGCCGTTTGAATCCATTGCTTCAATCAAACTATCGTATTGGTAAGGCTCATTGACAACTGCCACGCGTTCGAAATTTTTGGCAGCAGCGCGCAATAGCGCCACTCCGCCGACGTCAATTTGCTCTACCATTGGTTGCTCGTCTAGATTTTTGGTTAGAGCATCTTCGAAAGCGTAGAGGTTAACAACCACAATATCAATTTCAGAAATCTCCATCTCCGCCAGACAAGAGCGGTCTTCTTTAATCGGGCGAGCGAGAATGCCGGCAAAAACTTTGGGATGCAAGGTTTTGACACGGCCTGAGAGTATTTCAGGGAACCCTGTCAGCTCTTCCACTTTGGTGCATTTGAAACCTTTTTCTTCCAGATATTTAGCTGTGCTGGTGGTGGCAATCAAGCGCAAAGTGTCGAAGCGTTCCAGGCGCCGAAGAAAATTGTCGAGGCCGGTTTTGTCGGTGACGCTGACAAGAACAGTTTTCATTGATCGTTTTTTCCTTTTTAGTGCTCAGCTTTTATAGTCAGAGATTTTGTCGTCAGCGATATTGTATTAAGAGTGCCGGCCTGATCGGTGACAACACCCACGATTTGGGCTTTGAAGCCGTGCTCTGTGATCAAATTTATCAGCGGCGTGGCGTCGCCTTCCACCATCACGGCCATACCCATACCCATGTTGAAAGTCTTATACATTTCAATTTCGGCAATTTCGGTAACGGTGGTAATTTTCTGCAAAACCTGCGGCACCGTCAGTGGTTTATCAATATTGAAACCCACTTTGTCATTTAACCTGAACAAATTAGTCCAGCCACCACCTGTGATATTAGCCATGCCTGTAATTTGTGGGCCATATTGTGCCAAGGCCGCCAGCATCACCTTGACGTAAAGCAATGTAGGTTCGAGCAAAGCCAAATAGGTCGCGTCGTCGTCGGGTAAGACTTTTCTTGCTAGCGATAATCCATTTGAGTGAATGCCGCTGGAGGCAATTCCGACTAAAGTCTGACCGGCGGCCACGCGCTCACCGGTGAGCAAATCTTTTTTCTGCACTTGACCTACAGCAAAACCGGCCAGGTCAAAATGTCCCTGTTCATATACTCCGGGCATTTCGGCCGTCTCGCCACCCACAAGCAACATGCCGGTCTGGTCACAACCGGCGACAATGCCTTGCATAATGGCGTCAGCTGACTGGTCGAGTTTGCCCACAGCAAAGTAATCAAGGAAAATATTTGGAGTGGCACCGACGCAAATTAAATCGTTAGCGCACATTGCTACTAAGTCAATGCCGATGGTGTCATATTTTTTCAGTTTGTGGGCGACTAGTAATTTTGTGCCCACACCGTCGGTAGTGACTGCAATGCCGCGGTTACTGTCACCGAGAGCCGGATAAACAGCAGCATAGCCGCCGGCGGCTTTCCACATTTGCTCATGGCCACTGCGCCGAGCCATATTTTTTAGGCGATCGACAAACCGATCTGCTTGAGCAATATCTACTCCGGCTGAGGCATAAGTTTGCATTTGCTCTTTGACTTTTTCTTCTTTCATTTAATGCTCTTAGTTAAGTGAGAAGCGGGCATTTTTAAGAATTACCAGACCGTCGGCGAATTTGTTTTCAAAACAGACTATTGTATTTTCAGCTTTGCGGTCGGTAGAGGCGTGTTTGTAAGCCTGATAGGCCGGGTGCTGAGAGTGACGCACAAAAGCTTCAGGGTGAGGCATAAGCCCAAAGACATTGCCTTTAGCGTTAGTGAGCGCGGCGATTCTTTCGAAACTGCCGTTAACGTCCTGGTGATAGGTTAGCGCTGTTTGATTTTGCACAAAAGCAATTTCGTCGGCTTTAGCGTCGGGTTTAATTTCAATTTTGCCTTCGCCGTGTCTGATGGGCAAACTGATAGTTTGCAAGCTGCTGAGAAAAGGAGTGTTTTGATTAACCGACATCTCCACCCAACGATTGATAAATTTCCCACCCGCATTGTGCCTTAAGCTTACTGTGGAATTGTCTTCACCATCAGCTTGATTTGAATTAGGTAATAGCCCAAGCTGTACCAGGGTTTGAAAACCATTACAGATACCCAGTACGAGCCCACCTTTGTCTATATATTGATGCAGCAAGTCGAGCATCTTATGTCTGATTTTTACGGCTAAAACTTTGCCGCTGGCAATTTCATCACCAAATGAAAAGCCGCCGGGCAAAGCTAAAAGCGAGGCACCGGCAAGTGCCGCTGGGTTAGTCAACAGATCGCTGGTGTGACTGACCACAGCTTTAAATCCGGCCAATTCGAGGCCGTGGGCAGTTTCGCTGGCGCAATTGATACCATCACCGCTTAGTACCAGAGCTTGGGGATTATTCATGGAAGTCCTCATCAAAAGGCAACTTAGCTTGCCAGGCTTGTTTCATGGTTATTACACCGAGGTTTATCAGTTCGTTTTGCTTTTCAGACAGTAATTTGAAAACACCAAAGCCGGTTACTTTACCGATTTCGATTACCGAAATATTCTTACCTTGTAAGGGTGCTTGCCAGAGTGTTTGCCAGGCAGGTAGATTTTTTGGCGAGACGGAGATAAGCATTCGGGCTGGTCCTTCGCCAAAGAGGGCAAAGTCTAAGCGTTCGCGCAGAAGCTCGTGATAACGGGCACCACTTTCGGCTGCCCTGACTATGGCTTCGGCATTTAAATCGGCGCCAAAACCGCTACCGATGATGCATTCACTGACTGCCACAGCCAGACCGCCTTCTGATAAATCGTGGCAAGACTGCACCAGATTTTTCTGCATGGCGGCAAATATTATTTGATAGGCCGCTGCCGCTGCTTCTAAATTGAGCTCGGGCAAAATCGAAGATGTCCATTTCATCGATTGTGCATAAGTGGTGGCAGCAAGCCCGAGGGCCCCGGCGCTGACAAGGAAGATATGATCGCCGGTGGCTTTAAATTCCATTGTTACTACTTGTTCAATGTCAGGCACTTTACCGATAGCCGATATCAGTAAAGTGGGCGGAATGGAAATACGAATGGCGCCGTCGTCAAAGTCGTTTTTCATGCTGTCTTTGCCCGAAATCAGAGGGGCGCTGTAAGCAAGAACTGCTTCGTAGAGGCCTTCGCAGGCTTGTACCAGTTGACCAAGTTTTCTTTTCCCATCGGTATTAGTAGGCGATGCAACAGGGTCTGGCCAACAGAAATTATCGAGCAATGCCAGGCTTGATGGATCCGCACCGACGCAGACCGCATTTCTCACCGCTTCGTCTACTGCACAAATAGCCATAAGATGAGCGTCGAAATCACTCAGTTGCGGACAAAGACCATTTGAAACGACTAAACCAGTAGCGTCGCCCAAGATTGGTTGTATGACTGCAGCATCGCACGGTGCTGTTTGTTCGCGACCCATGAGCGGCTTAACCACGCTGCCACCTTGTACTTCATGATCGTACTGGCGAATGACTGGCTCGCGACTGCAAATATTGGGATGATTGAGCAAATTGAGCAAGGCTTCGCCCAGATCTTTTGGCGGTTGCTCGATTTTGTCTATTGTTACCGGCGGCTGCCAGTGAGCTTCTAATTCCAAACGTGGGGCGCCATCATGCAAAAATTCCAGGTCAAGTAAACCAACGGTTTTGCCTGCCCTGGTGATACGGAAGAATCCACTCTTATTAAACGTGCCAATAACAGTCAGTTCTACACTATGTTTAGCGGCCAGTTGCTTGAGTTGATCAATTTTTGTAGACGACAAAGTCATACGTTCTTGTGATTCTGAAATTACAATTTCATAGTCTGCCAGACCGGGATATTTAAGGGGAATACTGTTAACTTCAAGGGTGGCGCCGCCTGTAATTTGCGCCATTTCGCCTACCGAAGACGAAAGACCGCCGGCACCATTGTCGGTGATGCCTGAAATCAAACCGGCGTCGCGAGCCTCTAAAATAAAGTCGGTGACCCGTTTTTGTGTAAACGGATCGCCAATCTGTACCGCCGACATCGGTGAGTCAACATTCAATGCTTCTGATGAGAATGTGGCACCGTGAATACCGTCTTTGCCAACTCTTCCACCCACCATAACTATAGAGTCACCATCAGTGGTGTGCTTCTCATAACCGCATTGCCCAGCCACTGACAGTGGCAAAATGCCGCCGGTACCACAGAATACTAGAGGCTTGGCGCGGTAACCGTTGTTGAAGTAGACGGCACCATTGACTGTGGGAATGCCGCTCTTGTTGCCGCCGTCTTGCACACCTTTGCGCACCCCTTGAATAATTGAGGTGGCAGGCAACATAGTGGGCCTGTTGGGCAGATCGGAAGCCGGATAAGCAAAACAGAAAACGTCGGTATTGCAAATTGGTTTAGCACCAAGGCCAGTGCCGAGAATGTCTCTGTTTACACCTAATATGCCTGTAAGAGCGCCGCCATAAGGCTCTAAGGCTGAAGGTGAATTGTGGGTTTCAACTTTGAAACAAATGCCCCAGTGATCATTCCATTTAATCACGCCAGCATTGTCCACGAAAACCGAGAGCAAATCACTTCTTTTTTCGGCCAGTTGTTTTGTGGCTGCCTGCACATAACTCTTGTACAAACTCGTTATTGTGCGCTCATTTGATTGCACTGGTTTGCCGCCAGTGATGGTACCGGCCATGCTCATGGTCATGGTGCTTTCTTTAACGTGAGCCATTTTGTCGTGAATAATGGCGTTAAATATCTTATGCTTGCAATGCTCCGACCATGTTTGAGCAATCACTTCGAGTTCAACATCAGTAGGCCACTGCGAAAGTTTTTCGCCGGCACGCAAAGCGATTACATCTTTTTGCTCAAAGTGTTTTCTTATGGCTTGCATCTCAACTAAGTTGAGAGCCAGGGTGCGCTTGCGACTGAGATTTTCTAGCTCGCTGTCGGGCAAATCGAGGGCGATTACTTCTGGCTCTGGCGTAGACGGCAGGTGCACTGCCGGAAATTCAAGCAGCACCGGTGGAAAAGGCATTTTCAAATCGTGAATACGAAATTTGTCGGTCACCGGATGATAGTGACGATAGCGGCAGAAGTTATCGACTTCTTTGATGTTCATATCGTCGCTAAATAGATGTGCCGAACCTGATGCCACTTTGACTTTAGTTTTCAGACCGCTTAAGTGCAGCGCTTCTTCGACTGTGCGCGCAAGGTTGTCTGTTACACCAGGCAAATATTGTCTTTCGGCAAACCATTTGAAGCCCAGGTCTTGCCACTGTTTCACCCATTGCTGGCGATCTTGTGCGGAGACACAGAGTACAGTTTCTAAAAGTGAGTCAGCCAAAACTTCTTTTAAAGCGGCTAAGAGTTTCTGGTCGTCTACCGCAGGGCCGGCACCTTTGGTATTGAGCCAGTACAAAGGCATTTCAACCGGTGCGCCATTGTTTCTAGCCGCTAAATTTTTCGGTACAACGGCAACGCAAATAGATTCTTCTACTAAATCGTCGTCACTTTCATCTGCCAGATTTTCATCTGCTGAACATTCATTTGTATCAACAATCAAACTGGCCAAGCCACCAGCTGCAATTTTACTCAGCACTTGCGGAAAAAGCTTGTGCTCAATTGCCAGTCCACGGGCCTGGAATGTTTCTAAAGTGTCGCCGGGCTGACGTTCAAAAATAGCCTGGGCCAGAATAGGGCCGTGGTCAACTTGTTCGTCCACAAGGTGAATAGTGATGCCGGATATTTTTACACCATAGCTGAATGCGTCTTCATAAGCACACTTACCTGGGAAAGCAGGTAATAGCGAGGGATGTATATTGATAACTTTAAAATAGCCATCAGTGTCTTTGTAATGAGAAAGAAATTCTCCCGATAAAATGCGCATATAGCCGGCCAGCACTAGATACTCTGGAGCAAAAGGTTTCAATGCTTGCAAAACCAGTTTTTCATGTTCTTTGCGGGAGATGCCGCGGTGATCTACTGCCACCACCGGCAGGTCATGTTTGCGGGCAATTTTCAAAGCATAAGAATCGGGATTATTCGATAAAACCGCCACCACTTGAGCGGCCAGCTCGTTTTTCTCGATAGATTCAAGAATGGCTTCCAGATTAGATCCACGGCCAGATACCAGTACAGCTATTTTGATTGCCACGTTTCCCTCTTAGCTATATCGCTGCGATAATCTATACTTTCGTTTTTAACTTGCGACAAAAATTTGTAAGCGTTTTCTCTGGCTTGCACCATAGTATCGGCAATGCCCACGGCAGCAAATATACGGCCGCCGTCAGTTTCCAGGCCATTGTCAGTCAATCTGGTGCCGGCATGAAAAATCAATGTATTGTCGTCTGCTTGCGGCAATATTAGTGTTTCGCCTTTAGAAGACGATTGCGGATAGTCACGAGCTGCAGCAATAACGCAGCAAGCTGCTTGCTTTGACCATTGCAGCGCTGTTTTTTGCAGGCTGCCGTTGGTGCAGGCATAAAGCGCGTCGTAAAGGTCAGATTGCAATAAAGGCAAAATTGTCTGAGTTTCAGGATCGCCGAATCTGGCGTTAAATTCTAAAACATAAGGTTCTGGTTTGTCTTTTTTAGCGGCGTCTTGATGCATCAAAATGCCGATATAGAGCACACCTTTAAAACTAAATTTGCCTTCGCTCAAAGCTTTTTGCAGAGGCGTGAGTATTTTGTTTTCGATGGCGGCTTTGTTGCGTTCGTACAATTGCACTGGAGCATATGCCCCCATTCCACCTGTATTCGGCCCCCGGTCATCATCAAAACGGCGTTTGTGATCTTGGCTGGGCAAGAGCGGCACGATGGTTTTGCCGTCACAGAGAGTGAGCAGCGAAATTTCTTCGCCCATCAATTTTTCTTCGATAACAACTTTTTTGTCACTAAATTTGCCGCTTTTAAAAACTGTATCTAGAGCGGTTAAACATTCATCTTCGCTGTCGCAAACGAAAACACCTTTGCCCAGTGCCAGACCATCCACCTTAATTACTCTGGCCCAACTATTGGCTTTGACAATGGCTTCGGCGGTTTGCTGCGAGCTTGCTACTGCAAATTTGGCCGTAGCAATATTTAATTTGGTGAGCATTTCTTTTGCGTAAGCTTTGCTCCATTCTAATTTCGCCTGGGCTTTGGTGGGGCCAAAAACCGTCAAGCCTGCCGCTTCCATGGCGTCAACC
>CASBPX010000106.1 GCA_949127735.1 Candidatus Obscuribacterales bacterium
ATTTTCTGAATATTGCCGCTTTTAGGCTCTGTCGCCGGAAATTAAGGGGAAAGCCGGCTCGCAGATAGTTACAATAGATTAGTCAATCAATATGGAATATATATCTTGACCTTTTCAGATACTCAAGCATCGTCACCGATATTAACCATTAGCGCCGTAGGCAAGACTTATGGCGAGCATCAAGTCAGGGCTCTTCATGATGTTAGTTTGGTGATTGTAAAAGGTGAGTTTGTTTCACTTATGGGTGCCAGTGGATGCGGTAAGAGCACTCTGCTCAACGTTATCGCCGGCCTTGACAGTGCTAGTAGCGGACAGATACTGTTCGAGGGCAAGGACGTCACCAAGCTTAGTGATGAGCAGGTAACTGAACTGCGAGCAAAAAAGATTGGATTTATATTTCAGTTTTTCAATTTGCTTTCAACTTTCACTGTAGAGGAAAATGTGGCTCTGCCGCTTGATCTGGCAGGCATTTTAAGTTCTTCAGAGCGGCGAGAGCGGGTGTTGGAAATTTTGACCAGAGTGGGCATGGCCGAGCGCCTCAAATTTTATCCAGCACAACTATCTGGCGGTGAGATGCAACGCGTGGCCATCGCCAGGGCACTGGTTCACAAACCTGAGTTGATTGTTGCCGATGAACCTACTGGAAATTTAGATTCGGAGAACGGTACAAATGTGCTTGCTCTGCTCAAAGATTTGAATAAAACTTTGAAGCAGACTATTGTCATGGCCACTCACAGCGAAGAAGCAGGGGCTGTAGGCGACCGAATTGTGCGTATGAAAGATGGACTGGTCATCAGCGATTCGAAGAACTGAATTTAAAATGCTTTTTGCTTTCAATTTATTTTCACGTTTTGTCATCCGCGATGTGCGGCGCAACTGGATCAGGACAACACTTACAGTCTTTGGTATTGCTCTTGGTGTTAGCGTCTATCTGGCTATCAGTATCGCCAATGATACCGCCATCAGCCGCTTTAAACAGACTGTATCGCAAATTTCGGGCAAAGCTAACATTGAGCTTCTGCCTCTCGCTGGGCCGTCTTTGAATGAAATTATATTGTTCGAAATTGCTAATTTGACGTCAGTTGGTGTCAAGTATACTCCCATGATCGATGAACATTTGATTTTGACCAATTTGCCGAAAGATGTTGGTAGAGCAAGTGAAGAGATGCCAGCGGCCGGCACCGTTCCTGGTGAGATCGTGCAGCTTATCGGCATCGATATGCTCGCTGATGCTGATTTCAAAAGCTATCAATCTGACGCCGATGCCGATGGTGAACCTCAATCAGTGCTGAGTGCCGGCAGCAACAAGCTGAGGGCAGACGACACTGGTGTTGATCAAAATTCGCCCGCGGAGAAGTCGAAGGCGGCCCTGACTGTGTTTAGCCCACGAGCGGTGCTAATTGGCGGCAAACTTGCTAAACGGTACAACTATAAAAAAGGCAGCATTCTCACCGCACTGGTTAACGATCAAACCGAGCATTTGAAAGTTGCCGGGGTGCTCGGCACTGGTGGCATTGGTGGTGCTTACAGCGGCAACATTGTGGTGGCCGATATTGGTCTGGCGCAAGATATTCTCAGGTGGCGAGGTCAAATTAGCAGGGTCGACTTGATAGTGCCGCCGAGCGCAGCAGCAGCTGTGCAGGAAAAGCTTTCTGCCATGGTTCCCGCAGACGTTCAGGTTGCTACGCCTGATACAAGGTCTGAGCAGGCAGAAAAAATGGTGCGCTCATTTGAATATAACTTACTGGCATTGACATTCATCGCTCTAATGGTGGGCATGTTTCTCATCTACAACACCATGACGATTACAATTTTGCGTCGCCGTCCAGAAATTGGCATTCTCAGGGCATTGGGTGTAAGAAAACAGACTGTGCAGAATCTGTTTTTAGGAGAGGCCCTCGGACTTGGATTGATAGGCACTACCCTTGGTGTTGTCATGGGAGCGTTTATGGCTGATGGAGCCTTAAAAGCTGTTGCTCAGACTTTTCAATATTTCTATTTTAAAGTGCCTCTGGAAAAGGTCACCATTGATCCGCTTCAGTACGCAGCCGCTTTTGCTATCGGTATCGCACTAACATTGATAGCGGCGTTGCCGCCTCTACTTGAAGCTCTTGCGGTGGACCCGGCCGAAGCAACCAGACGTGCTTCACATGAAACTAAAGTGCGAAAGAGCAAAGATTATTTATTCTGGGCCGGCCTTTTATGTCTGGCGCTTTGTTATTTATCGGCTCTGCAACCAGCCGTCAATAATTTTCCAATATTTGGTTACCTGGCCGCCTTTCTGGCGATTATGGGTACTTCTTTGCTGACGCCGCTAGTACTGGCTAGATGTCTACCAGTTATGTCTCGGCTGCTCTTTAAAATTGTTGGTGTGGAAGGGCGCATTGCTGCCACATCGTTACAGGGCACCTTAGGTCGAACGGCTGTGGCCTGTGCATCATTAATGATCGGCATCGCCATGATGATAAGCCTGGCTATTATGATTAGCAGCTTTAGAAAAACAGTCACTCACTGGATTGATCAAAGTTTTGAAGCCGATCTCTGGCTGCAGTCTCGGGCACGCGCTTCAGGCAACAAATATGGCCGTCTGAAAGAGACTGTAATACCGGCAGTCAATGCTGTTGCGGGAGTGGCCGCGGCTGAAGGTTTTGTCGACAGGAAAATTGATTATCAGGGTATGAGCGCTTTTCTTGCCGCTGCCGATTTTGATGTATTGACCAGTTACGGCAATCAATTATTTTTATCTGGGGAAGACAGCAAATCTGTATGTAGCAGAGTGCGCGGCATGCGTGCCATTATTTCAGAGCCGTTTGCGGTGCGAAAAAATCTGAAGAAAGGCGACGCTGTTTTGATAGACACGCCGGTCGGAAAGAAAAGCTTTGTCATCGAAGATGTCTTTTATGACTATGCCAGCGATCTCGGATACGTAATTATTCCGCGCGATGTTTATAAAGATCTCTATCACGACGACACGGTATCAAGCGTGGCTATTTACTTAAAAGATGGCGCTAATATTGAGACCGTGCGGCAGGGCATTCTCAAGGCGATGAACAAGAATTCGCTGGTAGCCTTATCCAGCACGAGCGAACTGCGCAAAGAAGCGATTCGTATTTTCGACCGCACTTTCGCCATTACTTATGCACTACATACAATTGCTGTAACTGTGGCCATGCTCTCAATTATGAACGCGCTCTTTGCTCTGACAATCGAGTCTAAACGCGAGTTTGCTATTTTACGTTATGTCGGCGCAAAGAAAACTCAGCTGGCTAAAATTGTTTATTTGCAAGCTGCCATCCTTGGCTTTTGTGGCAATGCAGGCGGCATCGGATTAGGATTTATACTTTCACTGCTGTTAATTCACGTAATCAACAAACAATCATTTGGCTGGAGCGTGCAGTATTCCATTCCATTCGATTTCATATGGCAGTCTAGTACGTTAGTAATTTTAACTTCTATATTGTCGGGAATTTATCCAGCCAAAATTGCGGCCAAAACTCTGGCACCGTCAGTGGTGCGCGATGAATAATATTATCACGAGGCAAAGCGTGCAGAGAATAGTTGCTGAGGCAGAGAATAGTTGCAGAGGTAAAAGTATGAATGGCTTGCGAATACTGTCACTTCTTATGTTGCTGGTTTTAAATTTTGCCACTCCAGCATTTGCACTACAAAAAGTTTATAAGCAGGCCCTGCCAGGCTATCAGTATAAATTTCCGCAAGACCATTTCAGCCACGACCAGTTTCGCACTGAATGGTGGTATTACACTGGCCATTTAACTACTGATGATAAACGCAAGTTTGGCTATGAACTGACTTTCTTTCGCACCGGAGCTGATGACCAGCCTGTCAATAAAAGCTCTGTTTGGAAAATGGATAATTTTTATCTGGCGCACTTTGCCGTTACCGATGAAAGCGGCAAAAAGTTTAGCTATAAGGAAAAACTTAACCGTGCCGGTTTGAGGCTGGCGGGAGCTCGTGAAGATGCCTTTTACGTTTTTAACGAAGGCTGGTCGGTAGAAAAAATTGGCGAGCATTATTTGTTGAAGGCCGACGCTCCTGATTATTCTATTCATTTGCTGCTTGATTCGCTCAAGCCTCCGGTGATTCATGGCGTGAACGGCGTCAGTCAGAAAGCCAATTGTGTGGGTTGTGCTTCCCATTATTATTCAATGACCAGATTGAAAACAGCCGGCACTTTGTTTATTGGTGAGAAACCATATGCGGTGACCGGACTGAGTTGGATGGATCATGAATTTGGCTCGAATCAATTAACGGCAGATCAGTCTGGATGGGACTGGTATTCAATTCAACTTGATGATAATCGCGAGCTTATGCTTTATATATTGAGACGCGCTGACGGCACGATAGAAAAGCAGTCTAGCGGCACCATAATAAATGCCGATGGCAGCAGCAAACACATTTTGCTTTCTGATTTTACAGTGGCTCCTACAGGAAGCTGGACAAGCAGCAAAACTAAGGGCAAGTACCCTATGGGCTGGAAAATTTCTGTGCCTTCCGCCGGGGTTGACCTCGTTCTGTCGCCTAATTTGCTCGATCAAGAACTGGTTACCGGTCGCTCTACTGCAATTACATACTGGGAGGGCTCTGTGTCAGTTAAGGGCACGTCGAACAGAAAACCGGTGCTCGGCCAGGGATACGTAGAAATGACCGGATATGCTGAAAAATTTAAACAAAAGCTGTAAACATGAGCCAGCATTAGTTGTTAGACTGTTGGCTTTAAGCATGGCACTCTGCGAGGATTTATGAGATTTATTGATTCGTTGACTTCAAGTTTGCTCATGGCTGGGGCCTGCGCAGTCACTACGTTTGCACCGGCAATGGCCCAAGGCTTACCTAGTACTGGCACCTATTTCATTACCAATGTAGCTAGCGGAGAGGCCTTGCAACCAAACGGCCCAACAGCCGGCCAGAATGTGTTCCTTGTTCCTTACAACAAAAGCGGCCGCCAGAAATGGGTACTCACTCGCCAGGTCGATCTTAAAACTCATAAGCCGACTGATCGCTATTTAGTCAGATTGGCTGGGGAAGACACGACCTTAGTGATGCAACCCCATCCTGTTTCTAACTGCAATGCCATTATTACCCCGGGTAAATCTTTGATGCAGTTAAAAGTCGCTCCTGAAGGTTTTGCAATTAGGAGCGTGGACATGAACGGCGATGCCATGTGTGCTGTGCACGTCGAAGGCGGTAACACTGAAACACACTTTAAACCAGATGATGGCTCAGCTGTTTTTCGCTGGAAATTGGACACGACTGACTGATTACAGCGGTTTGAGATCAGGCGGTTGAGGGTAGGTTAACTTTGGAAGTTCTGAACTTTCTCTGTTTAGACGTGCGGCTGGAGTGATTATGGCATCCAAATTTGAGATTTCTGACGACAAGCAACAGGCTAAGCAGCCCGAGCAAAAGGCCCTCTATGACATGGATCATATGAAGAATCCGCCATTGAACACAATGAGCTACGACGTCAATAAACCGGCCCCGCGACTTGATGGACCAAAGCTGCCTGATCTCAAAATTGAACCTTCGGTAGAGACGAATGAACGCTATCAAAAGTTTGCCAAGCAGGCAGCTGAGTTTGTAGCTATTAATGGCAACTTTAATATTGATGTTCGGCGTGCGGTCAAAGACGCCAACGAAAACGACAAGCTTTTGGGTGGTGGTCACAAAACTGTCGATCAGCTTCTTACTTATATGAATAAAGAAATGGCAGGTACATACTTCTCTGTCATTCGGCAAAAAGATAAGATCGTCTTACTAGATTCACGTGATAATCAGAATTTGAAGCATGATGCTAAAGGCAATGCTATCGTCCATCCGCGTGGTGTATGGAGTATCAATAAAGAGCCGTATGACCCGAGATACAATCAAGGCGATAAGAAGAAGTAAATAAGATTTGTTGGATTATGATGCGATGTCTGCTTTTGCTTAGCGAATGCGATTGGAGATTTCCAGGAAGACAAAGCTAAAGGTAATGCCCATCAAAAATATGCCTAGAAAAATGTGCCAGATTAAGGCGGCCTGCCTTTCACTCAATGTACGCATGATGCCGATACGACTCAGTACATAAAACAGTAGGGCGGCAAGGGCAATTACTGAGACTATGAGGCGCGCCCATCCGCCTGCCAGCACGGCAGCCATTAAAGCGAAACTGGTGGCAGGTACAAGCATTGCCGACAGGTGGTCAGACTGGCGAAGAGTTTTTCCTTGAGAATTTACAGAATTACGGACATGTTTCGCTGCTTCGCCAATGTTTGCGAAGAATCCAAGGCGTTGAACCTTAATTGGCTGCTCCATATTTTCAAGGTCACCTTGACTCATCGCTTCTTCGCCTCAGTTTACTGTTGCCTTCAAACAAGTATTCCACAAAGGATGCCTGCAGTATCAGTACGCATTTATCGGCCGCTTTTTAGGGCCGCACTCCCGACGATGGGCAGATATCGTTGATAGGACACCTTGGACAATCGGGCTTGCGAGCATAGCAGCACCGCCGGCCGTGGAAAATCAGGGTAATAGAGAGCTTTGACCAGTCTTGACCAGGAAAAAGCTTTTGCAGCGCTAGCTCTATTTTGTATGGGTCAGTTTCTTTGGTAAAACCAAGCCGGTGAGACAAGCGCTGCACGTGCGTATCCACGCTCCAGCCGGATACTCCATGAGCAACGCCCAAAACGACATTAGCGGTTTTACGGCCTACTCCCGGCAATGCGGTCAGATGATCGTGCACTGTGGGTACCGTGCCACCGTGCTTGGTGACAAGTTCTTGAGCGCAGGCTTGAATATTTTTTGCCTTGGCATTGAAAAAACCACTCTGCTTTATCAGTTTTTTAATATGCTCGATATCGGCGCTGGCCAGATCTTTAGCGGTTGGATAGTGCCGGAATAATTGGGGCGTCACTTTGTTGATGGTAACGTCAGTAGATTGCGCTGAAAGTATGACGGCAATGAGCAGTTGAAAATCGGTCTTGTAATCAAGCTCGCACTCTGCCTCGGGGTAAGTCTGCAGCAAAGTCTTGACTTGGCGCTGAGCTACCGTTTTTGGTACCAGAATGACTTTCTTTTCTGCTGGTTTTTTCGCAGCGGCAGTTAGCTTTATTTTTTTGATTTCCATATCACTTAAATTATTCTCCGGGCCCCGGGCTGCTAACTGCTAGAACTTTTGCGCCATCACCTATAGTGCTAGCGACCCAAAGATCAATGGGGTCATATTTAGTTGCACAGGCAATTTCGTTAGCCTGGCAATAGTCTTCATAAAAGTCCAGTTTGAGCTTTTCGGCTGCGGTACTGTCGCTTACAACTGCAAAAATAGTCGGTCCACTACCGGTCATATGACACGCCATTGCACCCAGTTTAAGGAAAGTTTGCTTGATGTCTTTCAATTCCTGATAGTGTGGAAATACTACTTGTTCAAAATCATTGCCAAAGGCTTTTAAAGATTCGGCCAGTTTGCCTTCACTTAAATAACGGGCAGCAAAATCGCCGGGCAGTGACTCGGTCATGTAGCGATCTTTGAGCTTCTCATGTAAATGAAAAATTTCCGTAGCCTGATCATAGGCCTGATAAACCCAGGGAGTAGAAATAGAAAGGTGCCTGGGTTTGGCAATAACTAGATGTATGGGCTCGGTTACCGGTAAAGCCTCAGATAAGATGTCACCGCGGCCCGTGCCGATTCTCAGACCGCCTGCTAGACAGAAAGGCACATCTGCTCCGAGCTTTGAAGCCAACTCCATTAATTGGGCGGTGCTCAGTTGCCCTCTGAAATATTGATTCATGGCCAAGAGGGCAGCCGCCGCATTAGCCGAACCACCGGCCATGCCGGCACCAATAGGAATATCTTTTTTAATTGAGACATCAATTAGCAGGCTGCGTGGATTATCTATGCTCGATAAATAAAGCCGAGCTGCTTTAGCAATGAGGTTTTCGCCGCCAAGTGGAAACTCGCTTTTAATCGCTCCGTTTGCCAACTTTAGATTGATGGAGGGCTCGCGAGATGGTGAGAAGGCAAAACTAAGGTGATCCGCTAAATTTATGGCACTCATCAGAGTGCGCACTTCGTGATAGCCGTTGGACAACGTGCCCGTAATCTCAAAAGTAAAGTTGAGTTTGGCAGGTGCCACTACATCGATGATGTTAGACGAGTTTAGATTCTTGTTCATGGCGACGTTTTTCTTGGATAGCGTCCGATAGCATAGCAAAAGTAGTAAGTGGCAAATTTTCAGCCCTGGCCGACGGTGCGACTTTTAAGTTTTCAAATATTTCACTGAGCGCTTCCTGGCTTAACTGCGTGAAAGCCAGATTATTGCGTAGCATTTTTCTTCTTTCTCTAAAACCTCCGGCAATCACCTTGCGAAGAAATTCCGGATCTTCCGTGATTACACTTGGCTTAATTAGTGTGGTCATTTGCACCACTGCCGATTCCACATCTGGTTGAGGCACAAACATTTCTTTGCTGATAGACAATATCAATTTACAAACGCTGTAGTAATTACTGAGCAGCGTCAACTGGCCGTAGGTTTTATTGCCGGGTTCTGCTGAAAGTCGCAGCGCTACTTCCCTCTGTACGGTCATTGTCAGACTGGCGATTGAAGGCAGCCAGGGGCTGGGCTCGCCAATCTCACCGAATACATGGCTGATAATGGGAGTAGTAATTTGATAAGGCACGTTGCCCACAATTTTGATTTTTTTGCCAGCGGCCACCGCCGCTGGTGCTATTGAACTGATGTCAAAATCGAGAATGTCACCGTGAATGACGGTAAGATTAGGATATTTGTGTTCTTGCAAATGAGCTACCATCTCTCTATCGAGTTCAATGGCAAAGACTCGCGCACCAGTTTCGAGCAAGACTTCCGTAAGAAAACCGAGTCCAGGTCCTATTTCTAGAACGATGTCATCAGCACTTAAATTAAGGCTATCTACAATTTTTGAGAGCACTGACGGTTCGATCAAAAAGTTTTGACCAAGTCGTTTTTTTGCTCGTACTTTTGAGGCTTTTTTAAGAAGTGCTTCTCTAGTGGTTGAAGGCAATCGTTTTTATTCCTGAGTTCCGCCAATCAATCGACGTTGATTTTACTGGCCGGTATATTCTGTTCGGTAGTTCTACGACCATTGTGGTTCTTGTGATTGTTTTGAGGTGCTTCGTAACCTTCGGCACCGGGTTCCAGTGGCGCTTTTCGGGTCAGGCGTAATTTGATGATTCTATGCCTGTCAGATTCTTCCACACGCAAAACGCAATTATCCGCTTCGATTTCATCTCCAGGCACGGGCTCTCGGCCCAGCGCACCAAATACGTGACCACCGATGGTATTAAATTCTTCGTCTTCGATGTTGATATTGAGCTTCTCATTCGCTTCTTCAAGTGTGAGCTTGGCGTCTAAAATATATGAGCCGTCTGGTTCGATATGAATAAATTCTTCTACAATCTCGTGTTCGTCGGCAATGTCGCCAACTAATTCTTCAAGCAAATCTTCCAGCGTGACGATACCCTGGGTGCCACCATATTCATCCATAACAATGGCCATATGAGTTTTAGTGAGCTTGAACTCTGTGAGCAAATCTTTGAGATTTTTGTTTTCCGGCACAATTAAAATGTTTCTTGTAAATTCGCGCACGCACGAATTTTCTTTATGCTCAACCATTGCTCTGAGGCCGTCTCTGATGTGCACCATGCCAAATATGTTATCCATGTCTTCTTCGAAAACCGGTATACGTGAATGGCCCCACTTCAAGGCTTCATTGACAAATTCGCGAATAGTGGCAGTGGCCGGCACACAAACAAGGTCGATTCTCGGAGTCATCACTTCGGAAGCAATAGTGTCGGAAAAATCAAATACGCTGTGCAGCATTTCTTCTTCGTCAGGCTCGAGCACCCCTTCGTCATGGGAGGCTGTGACCAGCATCTTCAATTCTTCTTCCGAGTGTACAGAGTGAATTGAAGGCGGGTCTTTTATCTTCAGCAGCTTCACAACAACTTCTGTAGTCTTTTGCAAAACCACTAGAAACGGTGAAGTGAGGAGGCACCAGAAGTGCATCGGATAGACAGTAAATAAAATCACTGTTTCGGCTCTCGAATAAGTGAGCATTTTCGGCAGTAATTCTCCGCCAACAGTTTGAATGTAAGCAGTGAGAGCGAAGGCAAAAGCAAATGAAAGCAGTGCTAAAGTTTTCAGCGTTGATTCTGGGAGATTGGCTTGCACACCAAGGTGTCGGCTCCACTCAGACAGATTTTCAGCCAGGGCACTTTCTCCGGCGGCACCAAGCAAGAGCGTGGCAATTGTGATACCTAGCTGGCAGGCAGAAATAAAGCGTTCCGGGTCTGCTAAATATATTTGGACTTTTTTGGCAAAAAGATTGTCGCGCTCGGCCAGTTGATCGATGCGCGTGCGTCGTACGCGCACAAGCGCCATTTCCGCCGCCACGAAGAAGGCATTGAAGAGAATTAAAACTGGAATCCACATTATTTGGTACAAAGCAAAATCAGACAACGCTAACTGCGCTGCCTGTCTCCTTTTCTACCAATGCAAGATTGCACGAAAGTTTTAAAGGTCGCCCCGGAAGGGGGTCTTCGGAAGCTTGTTCTGAGCCACTACTATGAGTATCTTCCATCGTTGAGGTCTAATCTTGCTCCACTTATGTCTTGATCCGTAAAATTCTATTTACTGGAATTTCAGGCAAATGCGGCCATCGGGCAACATTGAATCAGATCCTATCGATCCTATCATATGGCACTTGCTTCTCTTCTGCGACTATACCTGATAATCGGCGCTAGTCAAGTGGCCGAAGGGCCATACGGGCCTGTTTCTTCGCAGGTTATCAAGAAATTATCCAGGCTTGCTTTCGCAGGGTATTGTTTGTGACATAATCACGGAAAACTACACTGGTAGAGGTTTATGAGAATTAATAAAGCTATTTTGCTCGGCGGAGTAAGCGCTCTTCTAGCATCTCAGGCTTTGACCTTGCCAACTTTCGCTCCTAGGGCCGAAGCAATGTCGCCAGAAGCACTCAACGCCAGAGCCAGCGAGTCGCGAGTCGTGGCCAAAAGCAAGGCCGCCAGCAGAATTCAAGAAATCGATAATTCCGGTCGCAAACTGGCGCTTTCCATACCTGGTCTTGGCACTGCTCATATCAGTCTGACGCCAGCCACCACCACGCAAGCTGCCACAGTCAGCAAGAAAGCTCAGCGCGGTAATGCCGACAAAGCACCTGCAGCCTTCCCTTACGGCATTTCTCATAAGGGCAACAACATCACAGTTAAGGTGCCAGAGACCGTTGACGAAGCCCTGGACTACGGCCATGTGGCCGCAAAGCAAGCGGGCAAAGTGGCGTCAGCTGCAATTACTCAAATTGGCGGTATGACTCACTGGATAGGCATGTATATCAAGCAGCTGACTCACAGCACCACGGTTACACCCGCCAGTTATCCTTATATAAGCCAACAAACTGCTCAAACTCCTACGCAAATTGCTGCTGCTCAAAAGCTGTACCGCACCACCGATGGTCGCCTGCGCACAGTTGTCAGCCGCTAATTCTCAGCAATTGTTAGTTCAGGCTGTATAGTCGTCTCTAATTGATTGAGATAGGCCCAGGTTTGTCCGATCATGCGTGTGCTAATGATCTGGGCGAGAAAAAAGCAAAAGGGCGTAAACAACACGCCAATAACACTCATGGTGGGCACAATTAGCGCCACCACGGTAAGTGTTGAGCCTGCCAACCAGACTGTGCCCAACTCAAGAGGGGCTTTGCGGATCCGCCTCACAACTTTGCGCCAGGCAAAACCAGCCGCCATCTTCTCTTCCTGAGCAAAGTTGGCCATTAAAATCGCCAGGAAAAAGTTCTGACCGAAGCTGAGGAAGAACAAAAATAGAAATGTACTTTCTGCCCAAATCAAAAAATTGGGTTTGGAGACATTTGATAAATCAAAACCGGCACCAGTGAGCAAGCTTATCGCCAACACAGACATAGCAAAAAAGAAAAAGCCGGCAGCTATTGAAAGCCAGGACAGACCGCTGATAGTGAGATCCATCCAGTCATTCCAGCCCGGCAATTTTTCGAGCTCACCATTGGCGGTCATGCGCAAACTGCGCAGCAGGTAGCCGGTTGAAAGTGCCGAGAGTATGAAACAAATAGGCGTGAGGGCAGGATTAAAGATGAATATGCCCAGAGACATATAGTTGATGAAACCGCCAATTGTAGTCTTGAGCGGCCATTCAGGGTCTTTGAGAAAAGCCTTGAAACTGTTATTTAGATCGAACGTGGTGGGAGAACTCATTGACAGTCATCATCTCATGTAGCTTGGCCAAAGTATTTTTGTCAGTCATGTTAAACGAAACTGGTGTAACGCTGATGTAGCCATTTATCAAGGCGTGCACATCGGATAATTCCGACTCGCCTTCTTCAATTGCACGGCCAGAAAGCCAGTAGTAGTCTCGGCCATTGGGATCGTGACGCAGTTCGAAAATATCCTGATATTGACGCTTGCCAAGCTCTGTTACCCTCACGCCTTTAAGATTTGCCGGCTCCGGTACATTGACATTGAAGAGACCTCGGCTCGGCATGGGCGCTTTGGGCATCACCCGCAGAAAATCGACAATGAATTCTGCAGCCAGGGCAAAAATGGCGCGGTCATTTTTTTGCGCGCTCACCGCGATTGCGGGAAAGCCCGAGAAAGCGCCCTCCATGGCTGCTGCAACTGTGCCAGAGTAGAGCACGTCAGATCCTAAGTTGGGTCCAGAGTTCACTCCAGAGATAATTACATCTGGTTTGTCGGGAAGGAGCTGACTAACCGCCAACTTGATGCAATCAGAAGGTGTGCCTGTTGTCGACCAGGCAGATTTGATGCCGCCTTCCAGGTCTACTTTTTCTACACGCAGGGGTTTATGCAGGGTGACTGAGTGGCCAGTGGCGCTCCTTTGCCGGTCGGGGGCGACGACATAGACTTCGTGTTTGGCTTCTGCCAGAAGCCTGGCCAGTATGCCCAAACCGGGTGCGAAGACGCCGTCGTCGTTGGAAATGAGAATTCTCAATGCAGCTTTCCTTTGTAATGATGCCTATCCGGGAAATTATAGATTGCTGGTATCCTATATAGGGTCTCTGAAAGCCACTTAGGGCTCGGGCCGTGAGTATTTTCTCATAGATTTTTTTCCACCCTTTTTTGGACTAATACATATGTTGGATTCTGTTTTTGAGCGTTCGAGTGATTCACTGCTGCAAGTATTACAGCTCGCTTTAGATGAGTGTATAAATTTCGAACACAACTATATTTGTACCGATCATATTCTTGCTGCACTGGCTACTGAATACGGTGGTGTCGCCAATGAGGCGCTGGCCACTATGAAAATTGATGAAGATGCCGTCAGCAAAGAGCTGGAGAATCAAATCAAAGGCAAGAGCGAATCAGAATTGCCTTTTTCAGGTAGACCTGATTTGTCGTCAGGACTTCCGTCTGTTAGCCTTCCTGTTGTTGCCACCAGTGCCGGTGGCGCCACGGCGAGTTTCAGCGAAACTCGAAAAGCTTATGGTTTAAGTGACCTGACTGTCCAATCCTTGCACCGTGCCTACGAATACGCTTTGTTTTTCGGCCTTAACTTCATCAATCCCGAGCATTTATTGCTCGGCATTATGGATGCGCGCGAGTCTACTGCGGTAAAAGTAATCGAAGAGTTGGGTGGAAATATTGATTATTTGCGCCGGCAGATAATGCACTTGATGGCAAAGAGTTTGAATACTGGCTCGAGCAATGCCGAAGTGCCTGGTCTTAATCGCACAGTTGTGAATGGCCTTAAAGAGCTAATTGACAAACATTATCGCGCCGTTAGTACTCTGCAAGGTCTATCTGTACGCAGTCGTCATGCTCTTTCTTCACTACCTCCTCGCAGTGAAATCGTGCACATGGTGTGCACTGGCTATTTCCCAGATTTTCTTCTTAATCAAATTGCTTTTCGTCGTTATCTTTTAGAAGAAACTCTGGCGCAATTAAATTTGCGTGTCGGCAATTTAGACAAAGAGTTGATTGCTACCATAGTTTCTTCCGCCGCCCAGAGTTTGCGCGGCGAAGTGCGCACAGCCATTGAGTTTATGCTCAGTAACGAATATCGACTTTTTAGTCAAATGCTTGATGATGCCGAGCACGATTTGATTGGTTCTGTGGTGGAAGATTTGTGGTGGGCTCAAGGTGAAGAGATCGCGCTCAATGATCTTTTTGCTGACGCATTAGATGACCACAGAAGAAAGCATTTGCTCAATTTGCAAAAACGCCGTCTGGAGATTACAGAAAGATTGACCAAGTTAAAAGGGCGTTTAGACGAAACAATTCGCCAGTGTTTCGTTAAACGTTCAGTTTCAGCCTGATTCGCACCTTTGAATGTCAGTCTATTTTAAAGTCTATGAAATCGTGCGCGAGATACCTCGCGGTCGAGTGCTGACTTATGGTCTAATATCGCACATGATAGGCAAGCGTTTAAGTGCTCAAGGAGTAGGGTGGGCGCTTCGAGCGCTGCCCTCTGCAGAATCAGCCGAGGGTAAAAAGTTTCACTCAGGTAATGTGCCGTGGCACCGGGTTGTCAATGCCTCTGGTGGTGTCAGCACCACTCGCAATACCGACATGCCGCCAGATTTGCAGCATACCTTACTGGCGGCGGAAGGCATAAAGTTCAATCAGGAACTAAAAATTGATCTCGACAAGTATCTGTGGAAAGAAGTACTGCAAAAGTGAGGACAGGATGCTGCGGCAAAAGAATATCTTAATGGCGGGCTTAGCGCTTCTGATCAGTTCTGCCCCTGCATATGGTGCCAGGCCCAATCCGCAACAGGCTTTGGAGGCCATTAAGGCCGGCAACGGACGTTACCTGAGCGGTAATACCACTCATTTTGAAGTTAATAAAGAGAAGCGCGAGATCAGTGCTAGTGATGGTCAACAACCCGTAGCCATTGTACTCGGCTGCTCTGATTCACGTGTGCCTGTAGAAATGGTTTTTGATCAAGGCCTGGCAGAAGTTTTTGTAGTCAGAGTGGCCGGTAATGTTTGCGGCCTGTCTGAGCTGGCATCAATTGAATATGGCGTCAAGGTTTTGCAAATTCCTTTAATTATCGTACTTGGTCATTCTGACTGTGGTGCAGTTAAGGCCGCAGTAGATAGTGCCGTCAGTGGTGCAGTATTTCCTGGTCACTTACCAGGTCTAATCCACCAAATGGCTCCAGCTGTGGCTGCTGCCAGACGCACTCATCCCGACCAGAAAGGCAACGATCTCGTTCACTCTGCTGCAACTTCAAACATCTGGTTGGCCGCCAGCGAAATTTATGGTGGCAGCACCATTGTCAAAAATGCTGTTTTCGCCAATAAAGTAAAAATCGTGGCTGCCATGCGTGACCTTAAAAGCGGCAAAGTCACTTTTCTTGGGGAATATCCACAGCCAGTAACAGTTGTCACGCCCGGGCGCAAATAGCGCAGTTATTCCTGTTCTTCTTGTTTTTCCTGTTTTTCTTGTTCTAAGGTCGGCACTGACGGCAAAAGCTTCTTAATCTCGGCAATCAGAGCTTCCGCATCAAAAACTGGCATATTAATAAAAACGTCGGCTCCCATAGCAAGGCCGGCCTTTTCTGTGGAAGCATTGATTTTTCTACCCATTGGACCAGGAGCCAATGCCAGTGTCATGAACATGGTTTGTTTATGGTCGGGATCTTTTCTTAGCCTGGCTAAAAATTCAAATAAAGACTCATCCTCCAGATATGCCGCACAAATGATGACGTCAGCGTGATTCTTACCATCTAAAAAGGCGAATGCCTCGGCGATTGTATAAGCTCCAATAACTGAATGCCCAACCTTCTTGCATGCCTCTTTGAGCAGTTCCACATTTTCAATATTGTCCATAATCAAGATGCGAAAAGTATCTTTGGCCGGAAGCCTGTTCTTTAAATGAGATGGCTCTATCGGCGGTTCGAGAGTCATTGCTTTACCTCGTGATGCAACTTAAAATGGTATCAAATCTGGTGTTCGATACTAAGGTGATGGAATGACTTGCAACTATGTCAAAACAAACGGACATTTCTGGCAAAATGCTTTAGCAAAATATACTTCTTGTCCGTCCATGTCGATTCCGACCTGCACACGACAGCGTAGTGTGTTGCCGCACTGCGGACAATCAAGTTCTTTTACACCCTTTAGAATAGAATCGGTCAAATCTGCCAAAATAGCGTTGTAGCGCTCTGGATCGTTGGTGGGTTCGAGCCGTGGGCGTGCTTCCACTTCTTGAATAATAATCGGGTCGACGGCCAGGGCGCGAGCTAAAAGCTGCCTGTCAGTAGAAGAGAGCCAGGTCTCGAGACCCGATTCGAGGTCTTCAATGCGTTGTTTGGTGAATCGTGATTCTAAAGACAGATCTTTAACAGTAAGATTCTTGCGTTCTCGCAATTCAACTAATCGCCTTGCCAGAGTTGGTGCTAATTCGCCGGTTTCTTTTGCTCTACTATTTTTTGAATTCATATTCATAATTTGAGTTTGACTTTGACTCGAGGCAGACGTGTTGCTGTAAATTATAACTCCATCGGCTGACTTGTATTTAGTTTTGTCTTTTGAGGGTGAATATGCTCGATTTTATCAAGCTCTCGCAACTTGTAAGTCAAGTCGGCGCCGACAGTGTTGTAGAAAGACAAGACTTTGCGCGCACACTGCAACGAGCGCTGGCTGCCTTTCACACCGCTCAGAACGCTGCTCCGCAATTTGAAAATCGACTGGCGGAAAATACAGCATGGGTCTTATGGCCAACAGCTAAGCCGCTTGAACCGCTTTCGGTGCGCGAAACCGTGCCTGCCATTGAAACCAGCGCAAAGAAATGGACTGTAGTAGCCGTAGACGGCTCACAAATTATGCCTTCTCATCACGAAGTGCACAGTTGCTATTTGCTCAATGTCGGCCTCGCTCGCATATCTTATGGGCTTGCCCTGGCACCGCTACTTTTGAGTGAACCTCGTCTGCACGCTCGGCCAGATGATCTTTATCCGCTTGTCGACCGCCGGCGCGTTCATATCGACGAACTTTATGTCTCGCTCGAGCGTGGTCTTTTTGAACTCGAACTTTTGGGCGAGCAGGCTTGCTCTGCCGCTATTCATGGTGAAAGCGTTCTTGCCATGTATGACGGTTCGCTGATTCCCTGGTCTGTAGAAAAAATGAGCAGCAGTTACCAGGAAAGCTATTTTGCCCGAGTCGAGGCGGTAATGGCGAAGCTAAGATTGGCAAAGGTGCCGATTGTAGGATACATCAGCCACAGTCGCAGTGCTGATCTGATCAACTGTTTGCGAGTGTCTATCTGTCCTTATGAAATCAGCCACTGCCGCCAGCACTGCGCCGAAATTAACGAGGAAGATTTTCCTTGTTCTCAAGTTTGGCCACTCAGCGATCGCAGTTTATTCGGCAAAATTCTTGCCTTAAATGAGCGCTCAAGCGTGTTTGCCAGTGGTGCCTCAGCTGTCAAATTGATGCCTGTCTGCGACACTACTTGTTTTGTTTACTGGCGCGGAGCCAGCGAAATCGCCCGGCTCGAATTGCCACGCTGGGTTTTTGACGATAAAAATCTGTTTGCTTTCGCACTGGCAGCAGTGCGTACTCAAGTGGAGAAGGGTCAGGGCTATCCAGTAGCTCTGGCTGAGGCGCACCATCTAGCTGTGATAAAGGGGCCAGATCGCGATCGCTTTTTCCAAATGATAACTGACAGGATGGTTAGTCTTGGCGTTGGGCAAATACGCGTGAGCCCCAAAGAGGGTCAGAAGCGAAGAGGATTTGTTTAGAGGATTTTTCATGGCTCTTTTTCGAGAGTATTCAATTAAGACCATATTTAGTATCTAGATGGGTATAGACACTATATAGGCGTGCTGCTAAATTTGATTAGCTACAGCTAATTGTGTTCTCAACTGAGTTGATACTGGGTAGAAATCAAGTAGTCGCAGCAAGAATGGCGGGTGAGAACTGAATTGATTTCCAACGTACTGCTCTTCGTTAAAAGTTTAGGCTCGTCCGTTACTCTCAGCAAGGGCGGCTTGATTCTTCCTGACTTTTTCGATATGGGTCGCAACAAAGAGAGATTGACCCGTATGCGAGTGCAATCTCATCAAGGTGCATTCGATCTCGACGATGCGCGCAGAATGGCAGACACCGGGCGTGAAGATAATGTGCTCTGTCGAGAACGTCAAAAAGAAGCGATGCTGCATTGGTTTGGCGATACTCACCGCTCTGAAGTCGAAGATATCGAGCAGCGAATCAACAACGTAGAACGCGGTCGCCGTGCTGGGATGCCTCAGATTGAACCTCTTCCTTCAATTGAAGATAGTTTTCTTGCCTGGACTAATGAAGACGAATATCTTTTTGACTCGAATATCAAAGAATCGTGGAAAGATTTTGAAGATGATCACACCGGTTTAGCACTGGCTTCTAGTTATAGCTACGAAGATGATGAATTCGACGCTGAGATGCTCGAAATTCTTCTGACTCAAGAAGAAAACCGCAAATATCTAACACCGGAAGAGGCCGCGCCAATAGTGGTTAACTCTAGTTATTGGATAGACTGACTGGTTATGCTCAAGCATGCATGATTTGTTGCGCTGGAATGGCACTATCGATAGGGCTCCATTTGTTAAATGGGGCCTCTCGCTTATGGTGCTCAAATACATACTCGATCAGCTGATCAGTCAGCTTTTCTTTCATCGCAGCTGGTCAATATTTGAATATTTTGCTCCTGCTGCGGCAGCTTATCGGCTTGAATCTGACGCGGTATTTTTTCTCACTATTCTGGCCGCCTCCCTGCCTTTTGCCTATATTGGCTGCGCTTTGACTGTGCGCCGCTTGCGCTCAGCAAATTTGCCCCTTTGGCTGGTTCTTTTTTTCTTCCTTCCCGTTATCAATTTGATATTTTTTAAGATTATTTGCTGGATGCCTTCTGTAGTCGAGCAGCACCCAATGCTTTTGCAGAGTGCTGCTGCCTCACAAATTGCCAATTCGCAAGACTATGAACATCTCAGGGAGGCTGATTATCCGGTTTCTGAGAAACTACTTTTTGCGCGTTTTATTCCGCGCACTAAGTATTGGTCTCTCGTTGCTTCAATTGCATACCCTGCCCTGATTGGTCTGGCGACCGGCTTTCTAGCAATGGAAACCCTTGGTGCCTATGGCTGGGGGGTATTCGTGGCCTTGCCCTTTGTTCTCTCCACCCTTTCGGTTTTGATATATTCGTACTGGCAGCCCCGTCTCTGGTTACAGTGCTTGCAAGTGGCCTGGGCGGAGCTTCTATTCATGGGCCTGGTTTTGCTATTACTTGGCCACGAAGGGGCAATTTGCCTGATCATGGCCACACCGCTTACCCTTGGTATCGGCTTGGTGGGCGCTTTTCTTGGCTTTCATATTCAACCGCATAGGCCTGATCAGCCTGGGCCTTTACCGCAGTTACCTGCTATGTTCATCGGTTTAAGTCTGCTGTTACCTGCTTCCATTTATCTTGAAGCGGCATCGGCAAAAGATTTACCTGTCTATAAAGTATCCAGTACATTAGATGTGGCAGCACCACCTGCGGTGGTATGGCAAAATGTTGTCGCTTTTAGCCAGTTGCCTGAGCCCAGTCAGCGGCCTCAAGATTGGTTATTCAATTTAGGTGTGGCTTATCCTAAATGTGCTCGCATCACTGGTAGTGGCCCCGGTGCAATTAGACATTGCGTTTTTTCCACCGGTACCTTTGTTGAACCCATAGCCGTCTGGGACGAGCCCAGACGACTGGCTTTCAATGTCACCTCACAAGCATTACCTATGCGCGAATTATCGCCATATAACGGTTTGCATCCGCGGCACCTTGACGGCTATCTCAAATCACAGCATGGCGAATTTTATCTGGCGACCCTGCCATCAGGTGGAACCAGACTGACCGGCACAACCTGGTATACAAACGATATGGGGCCGCAGCCCTATTGGCGAATCTGGTCTGACGGTATAATTCATTCCATTCACTTCCGCGTGCTCGAACATGTACGCCATTTGTCTGAAAATAAAAGCGAAACGTAATTTTCATAGGTTTAAAAATGCACGATTTAGCCCCCAGAAAAGATGCTGAACCGAAACCCCTGCCGTCCCTCAATACCGGGCGTTGTATCATCCGCCTGGCGCAAGCTGCCGACGTTGATGCGGTGCTTGCCTATCATGTTGAGAATCGCGCTCATTTAGTAGAAGGCGGGCCGGCCTGGCCCTCTGACTACCTGACTGAAGATTACTGGCTTAAACAAATCAAACAAAACCTTGAAGATTTTCATGATGATAAAGCCGTGAGATTTTTCTTGTTTGATCGCGCTAACCCTGGTGTCGTAATTGGTGTCGCTAACCTCAATAATATTGTGCGCGGAGCTGCCCAATATAGCAATCTTGGCTATTCCATCGCCGCTGACCGTCAGGGTAAAAGCATAATGAAAGAGGCGCTGCAATCAGTGACCTCTTACGGTTTTGTTGCTCTCAACTTGCACCGCATCATGGCTAATTATCAACCTGGCAATCAGCGCAGCGGCTGGCTGCTGCGTAGCCTCGGTTTCACGGTAGAAGGCTACGCTCGTGATTATTTACTCATTAATGGTAAGTGGTGCGACCATATACTGACATCTATGCTTAACCCCAACTGGACACTGAAAGACTGATTTCTCTTCTTTTGCTCTTGTGAACGGTTGTGACTGCTGGCGCCTTAGTTGGGGCAAATCGATTTTTATCCTGATAAGATTGATGGTGCCCGCCAGTTGACCTTATCGAGGTGCCTAAAGTGTCTGCCGTTATAGAAAAAGCAATTTCAGCCAATCATCCGCTGGCAGACGTGGCGCAAAAAGTTTATAACGGTGAGCGCATTAGCCGCGAAGATGCCGTAAGACTTTACCAGTCTGATGACCTGGCAGCGGTGGGTGCGCTTGGTGAATATGCTCGCCGACTTAAAGCTGAGCCTGGCCACGAAAACTACGTTTATTACATCCACAATATGCATCTTAACCCAACAAATTTTTGCGTCGAGACTTGCCGCTTTTGTTCTTATGCCAATCCTGATGAGCGCGGCAAAGCCTATACCTGGGGAGTGGACCGAGTTTTAGAAGAGGCCGGCAAAGGTGCAGCGCTCGGCATTAACGAGATTCATATGGTCGGCGGGCTCAACCCGGCTTGTGACCTTGCTTATTATGAGGAAGTGCTGCAGCAAATCAAAAGTCATTTTCCGCATATTCACATGAAGGCCTTTACCGCTGTTGAAATTGAATATTTGGCCAATCTTGACGGTATAACCTATGATGAAGTCTTGCAGCGCTTGATTGCCTGTGGTCTTGGATCGATGCCTGGGGGTGGTGCCGAAATATTTGATGATGCGGTGCGAGAGCGGATGGCTGTTAAAAAAACACCAGCGCCGGTCTATTTAGAAATTCACGGTATTGCTCACAAGCTTGGTATCAAAACTAATGCCACCATGCTCACAGGAATTTCAGAAACAGTAGAAAACAAAGTCGATCACATGCTGCTCTTGCGCGGCCAGCAAGATATTAGCGGAGGTTTTCAGTGTTTCATTCCACTAAAGTGCTATTACGACGGCACTAATATTCAAAGTGAAGTGACTGAGCCGACAGCTGCCGACCTTCTGAAAGATGTAGCGATCTCGAGAATTTTACTTGATAATTTCCCGCACATTAAAGCTTACTGGATTCAGCTGGGAGTGCAGTTGGCCCAATTAGCTCTTTCATTTGGCGCTGATGATCTTGACGGCACAATTCTGGAAGAGAAAATTACTCATGCTGCCGGCGCTAAAACACCATTGCAGTTAGCTGAAGAGAAGATGGAGCAATTAATTGCATCGTCTGGCTACAAGCCGGTTGTACGCGATACTATTTACAATATTCGCCAGGTTTCAAATCTTGAGCCTGCTGTTTTAAACGAAAGTTTTAGCGAAAGATTGAACGCTCTTACTCAAAGCTGAATTAGAGAACAATTTGACCGATGCTGCCGTTGCGATCAATTAAAAGTTGAATCGACTGGCCGGGTCGCTTGCTCCCCATTAGCTGTTGGAAGTGTTTATCGTTCTGAATTACCACTCCGTCGACAGCTCTGATAGTGTCGCCTCGTTGTAGGCCGCATTTTGCCGCTCTGGAAGCGATACCAATGGTGGTGACTAGGACACCTTCTTTACTTTTTTTCGCTAGGATGCCGAAGCTTGATGAAGCCGGTGGTGCATTTTTATCACCGCCTAAAAGACCATTGCTGTTGGCATTGTCATTGACGAACACGGCATTGCCGTTGTTATTGCCGTTGTTATTGTCATCGGACTTGCTACGTTTTTTCTGTTTTTTCTGATTGGTTTGGTCTGAATTCTGTTGTTGTTGATTAGCGTATTGCTGATTTGGCTGTTGATACTGTTGATACTGTTGATTTTGGAATTGCTGATTAGGCTGTTGATCTTGCCAGGCACGCTCGGCGTTGGTGCGTTCGACTTCTTCTGCTTGTAAATTTCCTTCCAGTTGCGCCACCGCTTTTTGATAACTAGGTTCGTCAGGGTTAAGCTTTTTTGCCTGACGGAAAAAGTCTAAGGCCTGCACTGGATTTTTCATGGCCAGATAGATGGTGGCAATGTTGAACTTGATTCGCGCTTGATTGGGGGTTTTTCGATCGAGTTGCTTATACAGATCGAGAGCTGAGATAAATTCGCCTCTGCTATAGGCACCAGATGCTTCTTCGGCCAGCTGACGCAATTCTTTTTTTTTGCCGTCATCCTGTCCCTGGCTCACCGCTTTCTTTTCCACTAAGCGTACGGCTTCTCGATACTCGGCTTTGCTTGGAATAATTTCAAGCGCTTTTTTGTAACTTGATAAAGCATCGCCAAATTTGGCCATCCCTTCGTAAGCGACACCGAGGCTGAAATGCGCTTCAGCGCTATCTGGCGACAACCGTACTGCCTGTTCAAATTTTTCAATTGCTTCAGCCTTTTTGCCCTCTTTCCACAATCTAATGGCATCGGCCGACATCTGGTTTACTTCTTCATCGCGCGCTGCCATAGCCCGTCGTCTCGCCCTATCTGCCTCGTCTTCGCGCTTGTATTGTTCGTCTTGTTGAATCTGCTCTGGGGTGCGAGCGGCGGGAGTGTTAACCGTGGCGCTCCCTTGATTGCTGCCATTACTACGATTGGTCCCTGGGGCCGGCCTTTCTACCGGTTTGGCCACTTGCAAAATATGAGCGATGCGCTCACTTAACGTACCTTCGGCAGCTTCACCAAAAACACGCTTTTCAATTCGCGCCAGTCGCGTTTCCACGCTGTCGTCCTCGTAATTTTTGAAAAAGAAATTTTGCTCCAGCAATTTCAATTTGCCGGTTTCATCTGCATTAAGTGAGCCCTGAGCAAGAGCAGTTTGCAGACAGTTGTGGCCGCTCGGCCACAAACACAATGAGAATGTGGCCAGAAGCAAAAGGCCCTGGCGAAAAGATTTTAGATTTTTATGCGTTTTTTGCACCATAGGGAATCGAAGTTTTTTTCCTGGAATCGCTTCTGTTAATGCTAGCATCATGTTTGGTATTGGGCCGGCTGATACGTTTTAAGTACGCCAGGCACTCGTCGCAGTTGCACCGAGAGGTCGTATATCTGATATGCATCTTAACGAAGATCCCCTCAAAAAGTGGGGCGATGACGAGTTAAAGTACTGGATTGCTATAGACCTCTGCACCGGTTGCGGCTTCAGAGCAGCACGGTTGTTGCAAGTTTATGAACGCTTCGACACCATGAAAACTTTCTGGCACGCCACTGCCTCTGAGCTCAAAGAGATGGGCGGCTACCCTTACGTGCTCGGATGGATTGATGACACTTTAATAGAAAAATTTATTGCCAAGCGCGCTCAGATTGATCCTGATACGCTCATGGCACAACTCGAGGCCGCGGGGGTCAGAGCCTATCCACTGGCGCATCCACTGTATCCATTCAATCTGCGCAATATTCATGATCCTGCTCTGGTGCTGTATGCCAAGGGGCAGTTGACCATGGATGAAATCGTTCATGGAGTGGGAGTGGTAGGTACGCGCACACCTTCGAACTATGGACAAAAGTTGGCTAAAGAATTTGGCCGTGAACTTGGACAGGCCGGCGTAACCGTTGTTAGTGGAATGGCTGTGGGTGTCGATTCTTTTGCCCATTACGGTGCCATCGAAGCTGGTGGCAGAACTGTTGCGGTAGTTGCCTGCGGGCCCGATGTTTGCTATCCGAGTTCGAATAAACCCTTGTATGCAAAGCTCACTGAAGATTCAAAAGGTATGGTTCTGTCGGAATATTTCCCGGGTATCAAACCAGAGAAGTGGCGTTTTCCTGCTCGTAACCGCATTATTTCTGGTATCAGTCAGGGCTTGCTTGTCATTGAGGCCGGAAAAGCATCTGGTTCTTTAATTACGGCCAGGCAAGCATTTGAGCAGAACCGACAGGTCTTTGCCATTCCCGGCCGCATAGATCAACCGATGTCGGAAGGCACCAACAGGCTGATCGCAGACAATCTGGCACAGATGGTAGTGAATCTCGATGAAATTATGAATGCAATGAACTGGGTAACCAGTTCAAGACCTCGCAGCGAGCCGGTGGTGCTTGAATTATTCGGCAGCGAAAAGGATGTGCATGAGCTTTTGTCCAATGAGCCAGTGCATTTTGATCAATTAACCGAAAAGACAGGCCTCACGGCTGGCCCACTTTCCAGTACTCTAACAATGTTGGAATTGGCAGGCATCGCTGAAAGGTTACCGGGCGATTGGTATGTGCGCAAATAGGCCTTGAAGATTTAACCTTAGGTTCTGGCTGATAACTTGGTGTGATGGTGTACTGCCTCGCACCCTGGGTACGTATTAAAAGGCTAATACTCTGGCAGTATAACCATTATGATTGTTTTTCTTGGAGTCGCGAATTGCCTGGCATTACTAGATGAAGCTTTGTTTGCGGTGCAATAATTATTATGGCGACGAAGTTTCTACTTGTCCACGAGATAAACTCGCCCTGGAGCCAGTCGGAAAAGACCCGTTAATTGGCGCTCTTATCAATAATAAGTATGCCGTTGAAACCGTTGTCGGCAAGGGGTCCAGCGGTATCGTCTACCGAGCGACCAGGCTACTAATGGGTGGCGCGGTGGCAATAAAAGTCGTACACAGCTATCTTGGTGCCGATCCCAAGAGCATGGAAAAATTCTCCCGTGAAGTGCGTGCTCTAGAGCAGCTGCGTCATCCCAATATTGTTAATCTGTGGGAGTCTGGCGTCACCGACGACGGCCAACCGTACCTGGTGATGGACTATTTGCAAGGTACACCGCTTTCGTCTTTAATTGCGGCAGAAGGCATCTTATCTGGCTCTCGAGTGTTGGAAATAACCAGGCAGGTATGCGCTGGCTTGCAAGAAGCGCACAGTCAGGGCTTTGTTCATCGTGATATTAAGCCTGAGAATATAGTTCTTGATTCCACCAGCGAGCAAGATTTTGTCAAGGTATGTGATTTTGGTATTGCCTATACCGTCTTTGAAAATGGCCTCAATACTATTAGCAGACCTACTACTGTGGCTGGTTCGCCGGCCTACATGAGCCCAGAGCAGTGTCGTGGCCTTCCCCTCGACCACAGAACCGATATCTATTCGCTGGCTCTGGTAGTCTTTGAGATGCTCACAGGCAAGAGACCTTTCGAAGCCAAGACCTCCAAAGAGTTTATGGTTAAGACTGTAAACGACAAAATGCCTCTAATGTCTACTTTGCGTCCAGATTTAGGCATTCCTGAACCAGTAGAATTAGTGGTGGCGAAGGCATTGCAGAAAAATCCAAAAGATAGGCACGCTTCAGCAGTGGATTTTGCTAAAGAATTGTCTCTGGCTTGCCAGGCTGCCGACTTCTCTTCCATTAAGGGAAGTAATCAAAAAAATGACGACAGGTTGCAAAACCCAAGCCAGCGGGTAAATGAGCGTACGAGGGGTCCCCAGTAGTCAAAGGTCTTATATTTGAGCTTTGATTTAGTAACCTGTTTTGTGAGCGGAAGAACTGGCTGACCAGGGTCGTGAGAGGAAGAAGAGTTTGAAGGACGAGCTGCCAGATTTAACGCCTTACTTGAGCAAGAAAGGTGGCAATAGCCAGAGTAAAGGGTCTGATAATCCTCCTGGTAAGGCTGATATCTCCTCAAAACTATCTGCACTTGTGAAAAAAACAGGCACCTTTAATGCCGTCAGCGACGAGGCTATTGCCGAGGCCGAAGCAAATGCGGCTGCCAACGACGACAATTTAGAAGCGCCGATCAGTCATGAACAAGGTTTTGAGTCTGGCGCCGATGCCGGCACTGCTTCAGCTTCTGCACCTGCTTCTTCTCCTCCGGCTGTTTCATCTTCCTGGGCCAACATTGGTGTTGAAGCTCAAGCAGCGTCCATACCCCCAGCTGCTGATAACAAAAGAGAAGCTTGGATGGTGCAGGAAATAGACGCATCTGCGGAGCCGTCAGCGCCTCAAGAGCAAGCCTCGCAGACTACAAGCGGCAGCAGCTCCTCAAGTTGGGAGCAGATTGATTCGTTTTCAGCTTCAGCGCGCAAAGATATAGACAAGGAAGACGAATTTAATTCGCCACCACAGGCGGTGAGTGAATTAGCGGGAAATTCTTCATCCGGCGCATCAAACTTAGGTGCCTCCGGCACATTTTCTACTCGTCCAGGGGCTCGACCCGCTCCTGGTTTAGACAAATTCAAGGCTCCACAGGCGCGACCGATGAATACACTTTCATCAGGTGCCAGCCCAGTTCTCAAAACACCACCGAAAGAACCAGGCCGCGCGCCGGCACCATATGGTTTTAGTCCCAATGAAGCGTCGAAATCGGCACCAGCAAAACCAACTTATTCAGGCAGCAATATCATCGCCCAGCCAACCAAGGCTCGCACTGGCGAACAGAACAAAGAGGTTCACAAAGAAGAAGTACGTCGCGCCGATCCGCCGCCATCGTGGCCGGCCCAACCCACTTCACCCCCACGAGTAACAGAAAGAGAAGAACTTCCCAAACCCACCCCGGTTAAGGCTGGACCACCGACAAATACACCTTTTTCTCAACCATCGCTACCACCCGTTTCCGCACAGGCTGCCGCTCCAGTCGAGAGCGAAGCGCAAATACTTGCCCGCGCCTTCATGGAAGAAGCCAAAGCATTGGAAGCCGAGCGACCTGAGACGAGTTTTGAAGACGACCTTTCGGCTCCTGGCGACTCAGTTTCGAGCACCAATCTTGGGGCCCTGTTTGCCGCTGAAAAATTATCCGAGTCTGAGGCGGCTGCCGAGAGTGCTCCAGCCCCTGAGTCTTCGCCGTCACCATATATGATGGATGATGAGGCGCCAAAACGGTCTCTCGGATTTGGTAATTTGCTGGCAACTGCTGCCACTGATCCATCTCAATCGTCGAAGCACAGTACGCTGGCTGATTTGATGGTACCCACCGGTGAGCACCAGACATTATTTGCCCCTGATCGCCGAACCGAGCAAGGTGAAGACCAGCTTTCGCCTTTCGACGAAGTTCCAGCTCAACCAAGCGACGAACCAATTAGACTTGATAATTCCGTGGCGGCCAGTGCTCCAGCTTTTTCTGCACTTTTCAGCACCGAAATAGTCACCTCTGGCGAAAACTTTAGTCAAGGATTTCCGCCGCAAGACAATGATGATTTTAATAGCGGTGGCGATTTAGGCAATGATAAATTCTCTTTCGGTGCGGAGCCGGCAGCTGAAACGCCTATGGCGTCCAGGTCTGATGTAATCAGCAAATTGCTGGAAGCAGTCAACCAGCCGGCACCAGCGGCAGAGTCTGTTGATACTACAGGCAGCGCCAGCAATTTTTCTGATAATTTCTCAAGTAATTTTGCTGACAATTTTGCCGGTAATAATGCAGTGAATAACGATTTTAATTCTGGTATTTTTCCTGAAAGTAATTTAGACCAGTCTAATTACGATGGTGCCGATGTCGACGATATGCGCACAGCCGACACCATGTTTGGCAGTGGCGGATCAAACAAGGGCAGTCATGAAGAACTTGCTGCTGCTGACGCGGTGTTTGGTGCCGTGGCCGATCTTGGTGCACCTGCTGAATTTGAATTTAGTGCTTCGGCGGCTGATTTAAGCGAGCCTAAATTTGACGCTAGTTCTGAGGTTAAACCAGGGGTCCCAGTACCGGTGCTCGACATTGACGCTTTGCCAATGGCGTTTGGCGACGCTACCAACTTTGAACAAATTCGATTAGAAGATATCAAAGCTTATAAGAAGGCGGCTAAACTCAAAGCCGCTGAAGAAGCTAAAGCCGCAGAAGTGGCGAAGAACGCAAGCGTTGGTCAAGCAGATATTGCTGCAGAACCGGCGATTAAACTATCTCTGACCGAGATGATTGATCAAGCTAATGCCGCCAAGCTTGAGCAAGTGAACGATAGTTCACCCGAAGGTAGAAAACCAGCTGGTGCCAAGTCGTCACTATCTTCATTACTTTCAGGCGGTGATGATCTAGACGAAGTTGTTGCACCTATTCCGACTGCTGCAACTGATGACGATGACGAAGAAGACAGTCTCGGTGGGGCGATTTCTGACGCTCTCGATAAACTGCTAAACGACGCACAGCCCGAAGGCGACGCCGACACCAAATCTAGTGTCGTCTCCGGCGGCCTTTCCAAACTTCTTGCCACCAGCTCAGACCAGTCACAAAGAGACCTGGCAGCACCGGCGGCTGCGTCGATGGCCACGTCGATGGATAGAGTGCCTGCATCGGCGGACGAACCCATGACTAATACACAAGCAAACAAAGTTGACGCTCTTTCGCGTCTTTTAGAAGTCGCCAGTAAAGCACCACACAAGCCTGCTGAAGATAAACGTCAACCAAGCGATTCTGCTTCTAAGCTTGCTGCCGAAATTAACAAACCACCAGGCAAAATCAGCCGACAGGTAGATGTTTTAAGCGCACCTGATTATCTCAATCAAGGCAAAAACGCTGAGTCCGTGTCTTCACCGTTTGGTGGGCCATCGCCTTTTACATCGCCATTTACCTCGCCTTCGGCCACTCACAATCGACAAGCAAGCCAGGGTGCTGACCCGTTGCCTACTAATCCTTATGCCTCACCGTCAGAAATGCCGCAAGCGACCATATCAAATGATGCAGTCAGTGCAAGAATTGCCGCTCTCAATAGAAAATTAGAAGAAGGCAGCCGCTCACCCACCGCTTCGGCCATGAACATCGAAGCCATGAATCAAGCTCAATCTCAATCTCAAATGGGTACGGCCACAGGTACAGGCAGCTCACCATCAGTGAATAGTTTGAGTCAGTTGCCATCACAGGTTGATGATTCACCCTCCACTCGGGCTGAGCTTGTAAATCGCATTTTAGGATCGGCAAAAATATCTCAACATGGTACAAAGATCCCTGATACAGCCAGTAGAACTGTGGCTGATGCGGTAGTTAATGCTGATCAAGTCAATGCTATCCGTTCGGCTAAGGGCGCCAAGCCTGGTCGCGAAAATGCTCCTAATCGGCCAAGAGCGCGAGTCTCTCGCATGCCCGGTTTTGACCCACGACCACTAATTGCCATCGTTATTTTCCTCTGTGTCGTAGGCGGTGGTGGTTATTATGCTATTCAAAATGGCATCATCAAACTCAATATCCCGTTGATAAAAACCCCTGCTGATCCCAAAGCCACAGTTGATCAAATGATCAAGTCTGGTGATCTTGACCGTGCGCGTGAAGTTTTAGAAGCTAAAGTCAAAAGCGGAAAAATCACCAACTCAGAAGCTGAAAAGCTCTACAACGTTTACTATCAGCAGGCCGACAAAATTGACGGCGATGATGCCACTGAGGCGCTCAAGTTGTTAGACAAAATTCCCAGCCGCTCTAAGAAGTTCAAAGATGCTCAAAAGCTTGTACGTAAGCTTAAGAAGAAGGTGAAGAAGAACTGAGATGAAGCTCTGTCTTCAGTGTAACACTCACTTCCAAGGTGACTTTGAGCAATGTCCTGACGACGGTGCCAAACTCGTTTCAGTGCCTGATGATCCGGTCATCGGTAAGGTGTTGGGAGAGAAATATCGCATTCTTTGCCCTGTGGGCAAAGGTTCAATGGGTGTTGTTTACAAGGCCATTCAAGAGTCTACGGGTCGCGAAATGGCAGTCAAACTGCTGCATCATTTTCTCGGCACAAATTCTGATTCGGTGAAGAGATTCCATCGTGAAGCCAAGGCAGTAAGTCGGCTCAGTCATCCTAATATCATTCGGCTTTATGATTTTGGTGTGATGGATGAAGGGCAACCTTACATCGTCACTGAGCTTCTTAATGGTGTCACCCTCTCTGATATTTTACGCAAGCGTGGTTTTGTCAATCTCAATCAGGCCCTGCCTCTATTTGAACAAGTTTGTGCCGCCATTGGTGAAGCGCATCGCAGCCGTGTAATTCACCGAGATCTCAAACCCGAAAACATCGTCATGGAAGAAGTTGATATCAATGGCAATTTAGATGCCCCCGATCTAATCAAGAAAAATGCCATTCGTGTCCTCGACTTTGGTGTGGCGAAAATGTGGACCGAATCGGGCGCCACTTCGGCTTCACTGACAATTGAAGGCAAAGTCTGCGGCTCTCCTGCTTATATGAGCCCTGAGCAATGTCGTGGTGTAGACGTCGACTACCGCACAGATATCTATTCGATGGGCGTTGTCTTTTTTGAGACGCTTACGGGTAAAAGGCCATTTGCAGCTGATGATTTAATGGCTTTGATGTTGATGCACGTCAACAATCAAGCACCATCTATGGGGTCAGTCAACGAGAAAGTGACTTTCCCTAAAGAGATCAATGACGTAATTATGAAAGCCATGTCCAAAAATCCTAATGAGCGGCAACAGAGCGCTGAAGAATTGTGGGAGGACATTCAGGCGGCGTGCAATGGTCGGCAGAAAACGGTCACTGTTGCTCCTCCAGAAAACTGGATTCCATTTCAAGGCAAAGGGGGCCTGGTCTTTCGCACTACTGATGACGGCACTGCTTCACTGGAGACATCGGACAGCTATTCAACCTTAAGCAATCCAAATGCCATTCTAGATTGGATTCCACCGGTACCTTCTACCGACAACACTAAAAACCGCAGGGGTAGCAATAAAACAATGATGGTGGCACGTGCCCTCTTCCTTGGTGCTCTTGTGGTGGCCGGCTTCTATCAATTCAACGTCTACCTTAAAGCCAATGACGAAGCTAAAAACGCTTCGATTTTAATTAGTCGAGGCAAGTGTGAAGAGGGCGTGATTGTGCTTGAGCGCCTGCAAAAAGAGAATAAACTACAACCGGAATATAACGAAACTCTTGCTGACGCTTATGTGCAGATGGCGATGCAATACGCAAAAATCGGTAACTATAATCGCTCAGTAGACCTGCTCAAGAAAGTACCCGCAAAGGCCAAGGCTGCTGCGCAGGCACAACAACTAATAAGGCGTTATTCGCCCCGTGTACGCAGTTAATCGGTTTGTTCTTGCAGTGCTAATAATCTTTCTTGGACTGCTGCCGCCGACACTGGTCGCTCTTCTTCGCTTTGCGCTGTCAGTTTTTGCACCAGCTGGTCAAGGTCGGCTGAAAGTGATGCTGTAATTTGTTTTGGCGATGACTGTGTAAGTGGCTCAGGGTCACGACCAGTGAGCAAGTAATAGATGGTAGCGCCAAAACCATAGAGGTCACTTGATGTGGTGGCATGGCCGCGAAACTGCTCCGGTGAAATGTAGCTTTGCTTGCCTACTAAAGTGCCTGTGGCAGTGCCAATCAGTTCATTGGCAGCGCCAAAATCGATTAGTTTGATTTTGCCGTCTGCCGTTATAACAATATTGTCTGGTGTAACATCGCGGTGCACCACCGGCGGCTCTTGGTTGTGCAAATATATAAAAATTGTTGCCAGCTGAAGACTATATTCTATTACGTCAAGCTCGTGACTGGGCCCTTCCAGTTTAATTTTCTGCCGCAAATTCTGGCCACTGATATAGTCGAGCAAAAGATAATGGCGACTGTCTTCGATAAATTGATCGTGCACTTTGACTACGCCCGGATGGTTCAATTTAAGCAATAATGCTGCTTCCCGGCTAAACATCTCTTGAGCCTTTATCTTTAAAGCTTTGTTGGCTCCTGGTGGAATCACCGATTCCTTTAAAACTCGCAAACTGGTGTTCGATTCTTGCACAAGATAAATGGCTGACCAGCCACCAAATGCCAATTGGCGAATCACTTTCAGCCTGTTGTCTTGTAGTCTCTGACCCGGGCTGAGAGGCATGTAGGCGGTGGCGCTGTAGCGATTAGATAATTCGTCTTCCCACATTTGCGTATAACTGATTAGATTGCTTCCTGGCTCAGAGGCGCTATTCCACAGTACTTCTTTTAATTGTTCGACGCGACTGTCGATGGCGCCGGTCGGTAGCCAATTAGAGGCGCTTACCAGCAAATATTCAATGTCGCTGGCGACTAGAGCTTTTAAACTCAGAGTTACAGACCCTTTATCTGTAGCCAGTTGCAAATTTAGTGAACCAGGATTATTGAGATCTTCTCCCTCGATAGTGACTCGGCTTATTTGTCGCCAGGGTACAAATCTTTCAAAGCGATTGGAAAGACTGTTCAAGGCCGGCACCATTAGCCCTTCTTCGCTAATGACGAGATTGCTGTCTTCGAATAGACCGGTAAGCGTTGCGCCGATCATAAAGATCATGGCCAGATAAAACGACAGAGCAGCTGCCTCGGTCGATATTGATCTTCCCCCGCTGAAAACTGTGATCAGTACCATAGCTACTACACCGAGAGCTAAGACGATAGGGGCGAGAAAACCCCAGAGCGGCATGCTCATGTTGCAGAGCCACAAGCAAATTTTGGCTGTCAAAGAGTCATAAACAATGATTTTTTCTTGCCCCTGGCCGGCCATCACTTGATACCCTCAACGACACCCTCAATGCGGCTCAAATACTTTGTCATTTCACTAATTGTGGCAAAGCGTTGTTTGAGTTCAGGCTCTGTGGCCGTGGCAATAAATTGATCAAAAACTAAGCTTATTGAAGGAATGACTTTTTGCGGATGTGAGCATCCTAGAGCCTCTGGTTCAGTGCCCGTGAGCATAAAATACAAAGTTGCTCCCATGCCATAAAAGTCGCTCTGGGGGCAAGGATGGCCGCGAAACTGTTCTGGTGGCAAGTAGTTCTGTTTACCGACTATGGTGGCCTGGGTTTTGTTATTCTCCGCCGATTCTAGTGCTACATCAAAGTCTAAAAGCTTTATCTGGCCCTGTTCGTTAAGTAAAAGATTGTCTGGGGTAAAGTCTCTATGCACTACTGCTGGTGTGCGCTCATGCAGATAGCTCAAGATATCGAGCATCTGGCCTGCGTGAGACCTGACCTCTTGCTCTCTGATTGCGCCTGCGGCCAACACTTTTTCTCTCAATGTTTGCCCATTTATATATTCGAGCATTAAAAAGGCTCGATGGCCTTCGATAAAGTAATCGTAAAGTTTGACAATTTGCGGATGATCAAGACTTTTAAGCAATTTAGCATCGCGCTCAAAACGTTCAGTGATGCGTTTTTTTGCACTATCGATATAAATAGGCAAAATAATTTCTTTTAAAACGACGGTGGTCAATTGTAAGCTGCCGTCGCTGGACGCCAATTGTCCTTGTGCCAGATAAGTTACCCCCTGACCGCCGCTGCCTAACTGCTTTTCAATGACCAGCTGATGATGAGAAAGCCTGTCACCTGGTTGAAGGGGCGTGAGTTGATTTAATTGTGGCGCTGCTTCAAGAGATGACAACCAGAGTTCGGTGTAAGTGACTTCACTTGCCTTAGTAAGTATTTCAAGCAATGCAGGATCAATAACAACTCCACTACCCCACGCTTTCAACGTGTCTAAAAATTGTGCTCGTTTCTCTTCGTTAAAGGCTTGCAATGGAATAATAATTAGTAGCCTGCCTGTTTTGGAGTTGACCTCGATAATGCCTCCTCCTGAGGCTCTCTTTCCGCGACCAATGAGATTGATAGAGCCAATATCACTCCAGCTGATGCCTTGTTGTGCGACTGGGCCAGTGGCCACATGCAATTGCGGAGTGATACCAGCTTTGCTAATTACCAGGCTGTCGGGTTCCATCCATTTTTTGATCAGATAAAACAAACTTAGAATTACTGTCAACACGAAACCAAAAAAGCCAATGGATGGATCTATTTTGGTAAAAAATTCGCCAAGCAACCAGATTGTGCCGGTATAAATTACTCCAAGACTATGAAGTGCTAGTGACACTGCGGGGATTGTTTCTCCTATCATAAAACCAAGGGCGATCAGGCCAAAGCCTGTCCAAAAGACAGTCCAGGCTCTGAAGAAGCCTATATCGAAAATGACATCATACTTTGACATGTACGACAAAATTTTAGTCAGTTGATAGTCGTTAACCATCATTAGTGTCAGTTGCCGATCGTCCACGGGCACAATTTGAGCAACACCAATTTCTTCCACATCAACTTTAGTCACCAGCGCCGTTCTTACCGCTCGGCTGATTTTCGCGTTTTTCAATTTCTGGGCAAAAAGCGACCAGAGCATTTCGGCATTTTCCGGCGAAAGACCAAGGAAGGAAAATTTATAAATCTGATCGCTGCCCGCTGTTTTCAGACAGAGTTTTTGCTTATTGACGGCAAGTGACTCGATATCACTGTATTTGCAAATTGGCCTGAATATACCAGGCAATTTGAGTTTTTCTTTTTCAAAGATAATTTGATTGCATCGCAACTGCAGCAATCCATAGAGGCATGAGGCGGCAACCGATAGAGCCAAAAGGGTAAACTCAGGCGAGATGGTAAAGCACAAACCAGGCAACATGATTAACCAGATGGGCATAGACAAAAGCAGCAGCCGCTGCTGAAACTGTTCCATGCTGCCGTTCAACTCAATTTTAGTTACCCTGTATTTGATCATCTCAATTGCCACTGCCAGCCTTGCCTGATGGCAACTATTTGCTCTTTCACAGCTTTAGCAGACTCGGGTCTTTTGCTCTGGTCTTGCTCCGTAAGTGTCTGCACCAATTGATCTAGGACATCGCTAACTATGACAAAATCTTTGGGCGAGGAGCGGCATAAGGCCTCAGGTTCGCGGCCACAAAGCATAAAATGAATGGTGGCCCCAAGAGCATAAAGGTCACTAGATGTGGTGGCGTGACCACGGAACTGTTCTGGGGCAATGTATCCTTGTTTACCTATTAATGTGCCCGTGGCGGTTCCTATGATTTCGTTGGCTGCGCCAAAGTCGATTAGCATTACTTTATCGACGTTTACTACAATATTGTCGGGAGTTAAATCACGGTGCACCATGGGAGGTTCAAGCAGATGCAGGTAAACTAGAATGTCTGCCATTTGCTCAGCGTAGTCTAAGACATCGAGCTGATGCAGCGGCCCCTGCAGCCTCACCATCTGGCGTAAATTCTGACCGCTGACATAATCAAGCAATAAATATTGTCTGTTGTCGTGCTTAAAATGTTCGTAGACGCGCACAATTTTGGGGTGATCAAGTTTCATCAACAAATGCGCTTCGCGACTAAACATGGCTTCAGCCTTCAATTTGAGTTCGTTGTTAGCCAGTGGTGGCAGAACACATTCTTTCAAGACCTTCAATTTTGTGTTGGACTCTTGCACTAGATAGACTGCTGACCAGCCACCAAATGCTATTTGCTTAATTACTTTGATGTTGCCATCCAAAAGCTTTTGATTGGGACTGAGAGGTATATAGGCCGTAGCGGAAAAGCGATCGTTAAGTTCGTCTTCCCACATTTTTGTAAAGCTTAAAGATTCCGCAGGCTCGAGATTATCGCTATTCCACAGAGATTCTTTTAGCTCCTGCAGACGCATGTCTTGTGCCGGAGCCGGTAACCAGTTGCTCATACTGACGAGTAAATATTCGATATCATTGCTCGACATGCCTCTGAGGCCAAGGCAGATTTTGCCCTGCTCAAGCAATATGTGCAAATTGAGGCTGTCGATATGGTCAAGCTCGCCTGTTAGAGCGATGCTTTTGATTTCGCGCCATTCAATAAAACGCCGCATTTTGTTGCTCAAGCTTGTTAGAACCGGCACTGTTAACCCATCTTCGCTCACGAGTATTTTATTGTCTTGTAGTGAACCTTTAAGCATGGTGCCAATGAAAAAGAGCATTGTCAGGTAGAAGCATGAACCAGAAATTGTTATTAGCGGTATGGTTTGAAATTCACCCGGAATAAAAAATACCCCGAAAAGCAATATGATGCTTAAAAGCGCAGCCGCTGCTGCCAGGGTCGGCGCCAGTATGCCCCAAAGAGGAATAGTGAAATTGCAAAGCAATATTCCAATGCGGGCGGGTAATGACTGGTAGAAAATTATCTTTGTTTGACTCATTTTTCTTTAGTGCTCAAAGGTCCAACAGAAAGATTTTTGATCTGCTCCAGCAGCTCCTCAGCACTGCTAAATCTTGTGTTTAAATCAGGCGCGGTGCAGCGGGCCACCAGGGCATTTAACTGGTCTGAAATCGCCACCAGGTTTTGCGGATGGCTTACTGTTAGAGGCTCGGGCTCGCAGGCGGTAAGTAAAAAATAAGTTGTGGCGCCCAGTGCATAAATATCGCTTTGCGGACAGGGGTGACCTTGAAACTGTTCTGGAGGAAGGTAATTTTGTTTTCCGGCAAATGAAGCTCTTGTTGCCGTTTCTTGATCAACATTTGTCGCTACATCAAAGTCTAGAAGCTTTATCGTGCCAGCGTCGTTAATGACAATATTATCAGCTGTGAAATCGCGATGCACTACTGGTGGTGTTCGGCTGTGCAGGTACACGAGAATTGTTGCCATTTGCTCAATTAAGTTAATAACCGCGTTTTCTGTTAAATGGCCTTCTGTCAGTACTTTTTCTTTCAGAGTGGTGCCTTGAATATATTCGAGCATTAAAAATGCCCGATGGCCTTCGGTAAAGTAATGGTGCAGTTTCACCACTTGCGGATGTTCTAGGCTCTGCAATAGTTTAGCGTCGCGTTCAAAGCGCTCAGCCATCTGCCTTTTAACCGATTGGTTGTAGAGCGGCAGAATAAATTCTTTCAGCACAATTTTGTCTTCGAACTCTGGGCATTTAGCTAGATACGTGACCGCCTGACCACCCACCGCCAGCTGTTCTTCAATGATAAGATCGTGGTGGTTAAGTCTGTCTCCGTGGCGCAGGGGGCTTAAGGCTTGCAGCTGTGGTGCCGAGTGAAGTGATGAAAGCCATAACTCGGTATATGAACTATCGACCTGGTCTGTCAGAGCAAGAATTTTGGCATCTACTTCAATGCGCCTGCCCCAGGCTTCAATGGCCTCGATAAAGAGCTGGCGATTGCGGCTTGTCGTCAGGGCGCGCAGTGGTATAACCATTGGTAAGCGATCAGTGTTTGGTGTGACTTCGATAAAACCGTCTGCGCCACTGCGTTGCTGACCAAACAGTTTAATTGAAGCAATAGATTGCCAGCTCAGATGTTCTTTGGGAATTGAACCCGTGGGTGTACTGAGCAAGGCTGTGAAGCCTAGATGATCGATAAAAATGCAGTCAGGTTCTGAAAATTGCTTGATCAGGCGATAACTGGCTAAAACTATTAAGCAAAGCAGGCCGATTGAGCCAGCCAGCAAAAAGTAAAAAAATAGGCCTGAGCTGAGGGAAAGGCTGGGCAGCTCGGGTCTTGAATCAAAAATGGTAGAAAACCTCGACAAAAATCGATAGAGAATGTCTGCCTGAGGCTGGGGAAAAAATGTGTAAGTCAACGCTCCTGCTGCACAAAGCATGAGCCATAAGTTACCCATCACTCGATCGAATCCTTTGTCAAACACAGTGAGATAAGACAAGGCTTGCGAAACCAAGCTGTGAGCTTTTAAATCAAGCGTCAATTGCAAATTGTTATCGCTGTGATTTTGCGCTGCCAGTTCAGAACTCAATGCCATTTCTTTTTGTGGTTCTATTTGACCAACCCAATTTTTCAGGCGCTCTCTAACTTCAGAGGTAATGTGCGCATTTTTAAATCTGGTGGCAAAAACTGTCCAGAGCTTAGCTGCGTCTTCCCGTGATAAACCACCGAGAGTAATCTTTTGCAGTGGCTTGCCTGCGGCACTGAGGCAAAGGGCGTTGCCGTCGTCAAGCTCAATATCTGTAATTTCACCATAGGTATAAGCTGGTCTAAAAGTCCCGGGCACTCTTACGCAGTCGTGCTCGAACAATATTTGATGAGTATTTAGTTTGCTGTAGGCCAAGTAAAAGCACAGGCAACCGATTATCGGTGCGGTGGTCAGACCAAGGCCGGAGAACAGCAAATAAGATGCAAGCAACCAGAGTGGAGCAGAAAGGACAAGAAAATTCGACAAAAATTTCTCACCACCGTCGGTGAGATCTATTTCTATTCTGCATTGAGGCAGTCGATTTTTCTTTGACGTAGGCACACACAGTTTGAGGAGCTCTTAAAAGGTAATGCCCGCATGAGATTTATTCAAAACTGGCCCAGGTCGGCCAGGCTGAAGAGTTTTCGAGCATTCTTGCTTACTTGTGCAGCAAGCGTTTCTAGAGTGGAATGGCGCAAATTGGCGAGCTTTTCTGCCGTAAACCAGACATAAGCGGGTTCATTGCGTTCGCCACGCACCTTTTGTGGGGAAAGATATGGGCAATCGGTCTCGACCAACATGCGATCTTCAGGCACTAGTGCGGCAGCTTCTTGAATGTTGGTGGCTTTACTGTAAGTAAGAATGCCTGAAAAAGAGACATAAAAATCCAGTGCACTAATGGCCGGCAAATGTTCAGGCCCTCCTGTAAAGCAGTGAAAGACTCCTCGCACTTTCCCCTGACCGGCGGAGGTAAGCAGTTCAAAGGTATCATCCCAGGCGTCGCGACAATGGACGATCACTGGTTTGTCTAAAGCAACAGCAATTTCAATTTGCTCTCGAAATGCGGTCAGTTGCTCATCTCTTGAACTATTGTTGTAAAAATAATCAAGGCCGCATTCACCCACGGCGACCATTTTAGGATGCTTCAGTGCCTCTAAAACTTTCTCTTTGTGCTCGTCGCACCAGAAACGGGCTTCGTGCGGATGCTGACCAGCGGCGCCATAAACATTTGCTCGACGCTCGATTAATTCGAGCAATTCATCAAGGCCTTCGACAGCCACAGCCGGATTGATTAGAGTGTGAACATCCATGGCTGAAGCCCGGTCTAAAATTTGTTCGCGCTCTTCCTGGAAATATTCTTTGACCACATGGGCGTGACTGTCGATAATGCCACCGGCACATCGAGGTATATTTACTGGTTCTCTGGTTTTAGCTTGTTTTGTCATTTGCCATAAAATTGCGGTAATTGCGAATTGCCTTTTAAGCAATATAGAGTAGAGTAAGTTTTAGGAAGATTGCTGATTCCTAATTTTCGAGCTAAATCATGATTTTTAAACACCTTACCAAATTATTTACCATTACCAGTGGGCTTGTTTTAATAAACGGCTTATTCAGCGCCGCTTACGCCGATACTTACAAAGGCGGCGTGCTGCAAGAAGATATCAATAGAATTCCCACCCCAACTCTGAATCGTAATGATATTCAGGGCGATCCTTTTCAAGGTGCGGCTGGTGACAATAACTCGGTAGACATGTTGCAACTGCCGCCGGGCAGTATGGACGTAGAAAAGTTGCGGGCGCCTGCCCCTCCCAAAAAGCCTTTTAAGGTGAATGCCGAAGATCAGGGCCAGGGTGATTTTAATGGCCAGCAAATGATGCCGACTATGGAACAACCGCCTAATAATCCACCGCCGCAACAAATGCAGCCATTTCGAAATAATATTCAACAACAGCAAAGCAACGACCCTGACGGTTCGGCGGCCATGCAACTTTTGTGGGACGCCTGGCACAAGCGTGTGGCGGAGACCATCTACGTGAGATTTAATAGTCTTGCTCAAATGGCTTTTAAGCGCAGTCAGCCTCTAGCCTGTCAGGTCAGCTATATGGTGGCTCGCGACGGCCGTGTAGGAAATGTGCAGCTGCTGCAAAAAAGCGCCAACCCTATTTTCAACACCATGTTGCTGGGCGTGATTAATTCTATGAACGGCAATCCGGTTCTTGAATATCCTCCCAATTCACGGCGACAGTTTGTAGAAAAGACCGGCACATTCACCTGGAACTATGGACAGAATGGCTTTAAATTTACCACCGGTGATAAAGAAACCATTCCCGGCCAGGGTCAGCAACAGATGAGGCCCATGCAACAACAAATGCAGCAGCCTATGCAACAACAAATGCAACAGCCTATGCAACAGCAAATGCAGCGGCCCATGCAAATGATGCAGCAGATGCAACAGATGTTCGGCAGGTAATTTTTTTAAAAATGACTGGTCCAGTAATCAATGCTGAAGTAATTTCGAAATTGATTGCCATAGTTGGTCGCGATTATGTGCTCGATGACAAAGTCGATATCGGCCTTTACGACTGTGACGCTGAGACTTTAGATAAAGCTGCGCCTGATCTGGTGGTTTTGCCGGCCACAACAGAACAGGTCGCTGCCGTTATTAAAGTTGCCGCTCAACACCTCATTCCTGTTTCGCCTCGAGGTGCCGGTACCGGCCTATCTGGCGGTAGCACTTGTGTGCGTGGTGGTATCAGTCTGGTTTTGACCCGCATGAATCGCATTTTGCATATCGATCCCCTTGAGCGGCTGGCATTAGTAGAAGTTGGTGCCACCAACATGTCGGTTTCGCAAGCGGCGGCAAAACACAATTTGTATTTTGCCCCAGACCCCAGCAGTCAGGTTGCATCAACTATTGGCGGCAACATTGCTGAAAATGCCGGTGGCCCTCATACACTTAAATACGGCATGACCACCCATCATGTTGTGGGGCTGAAAGTAGTTTTAGCCGACGGTAGCATCGTCACGTTGGGCGGTGCGGCCAGAAGCAGCAATGAAATTGATTTGACAGGATTTTTCATTGGTTCGGAAGGCTTGATCGGCGTGGCCTGTGAAGCTCTAGTGAGGCTAATACCACGGCCTGAAAAAATTCAGACACTGCTTGCTTATTTTGACACTGTCGCTGGTGCTGGTCAGGCGGTATCAGATATAGTGGCAGCCGGTGTAATTCCTGCGGCCATGGAAATGATTGATCGTCTGACCATCAATGCAGTCGAAGATTATCTAGGCATTGGGCTCAATCGCGAAGCAGCCGCTCTTTTGATCATAGAATTGGATGGCCCCGCAGCTGGTATTGCCGCTCAGCGAAAACTGGTTGAAGTCGCACTGAAAAAAAACAATGTGCTTTCAATGCGATGGGCTGTAGATGCCAATGAAAGATTGGTGATCTGGAAAGCCAGGAAAACATCGTTTGGGGCGCTGGGCCGCATTGCTCCCCATGGTTATGTGCTCGATGGCGTGATTCCGCGCTCACGCCTGGCTGAAGTAATCTCAGGTATCGAGGCCATAGGCACTAGACTGAATTTGACCATTGCTAATGTCTATCACGCCGGAGACGGCAACCTGCATCCGTGCATGCTCTACCATCGCGAAAATGAAGATGAAGTCAGAAGAGTAATGTTAGCCGGCAAAGAAATTCTGGAACTCTGCCTGGCTATGGGTGGCACTTTATCTGGTGAACATGGCATCGGCATTGAAAAAATGATGGAAATGCCGCTTGCCTTCAGCGCAGTCGATCTGGCGTTGATGGCCAAGCTAAAAGAGGCATTCGATCCTGCCGGAATTCTCAATCCAGGGAAGGTCTTGCCTAATTTAAAAACTTGTGGAGAATCAGGCGCCAGACCGCTTTTAAGACATAAGATCATGGCTGGTTGTTGAGCCACCTTTGTGAGCTTCGATTGGTTTTCGCAAGGTTTCTGAAAGATTCAAAAGCGAACAATAGTATAAGGAAGAATGAAACCATTTAGCTGTGGCATCTGTCGATTACTAGCATTGACCGTTTATGGAAGAAATCAATATCGAAAGTGAAAAAGCCAGCGGCTCTTTCTTACCTAATTTCAGCAAGGATTTTCTTGCATCTGTAGTGGTGTTCATCGTAGCGCTGCCGCTATGTATGGGTATTGCCATTGCTTCTGGTGTCGATCCTGCCAAGGGCATACTTACTGGCATCATCGGTGGCCTTGTGGTTTCCGCAATTGGCGGTAGCCCCTTACAAGTCAGTGGACCAGCGGCCGGTCTAGCCGTGTTGGTGCTCGAGCTGATTCGCGAATATGGTATTGAAAAGGTAGGTCTGATTATTTTCCTGGCCGGCTTGATTCAAATAGCCGCTGGTCTTTCTCGCTTCGCACCATGGTTTAGAGCGGTACCTCCAGCGGTAATCCATGGCATGCTCTCGGGCATCGGCCTTCTGATCATGGCTGCACAGTTTCATGTCATGGTCGACGATTCGCCCAAGGGCAGCGGTCTGCAAAACATTATGTCGATACCCATGGCAGTGTACAAAGGTCTTAACTGGGCGGGAGGTGAGAGTGCAGACACTACTCACCACATTGCAGCCATCCTGGGTGTGTTGACAATTACATTGCTCGCACTCTGGCAACGCTTCGCTCGAGGAAAGATGCGCGTATTGCCGGGCTCACTGGTGGCAGTAATTACAACCACTGTAGTGGCATATTGTTTTCACATGACCGTTCATTACGTAAGCATTCCCGACAATTTGCTTGGAGCAATCGCGCCACCCAAACCCGCCGATTTTGCCTGGCTGTTCAATTGGAACGTATTTTTCGATGCTGTAGCCATAGCTTTTATTGCCACTGCCGAGACTCTACTGACATGCAGTGCCATCGACAAAATTCATACTGGACCGCGCACCAATTTTGACCGCGAACTTATTGGTCAGGGTGTGGGCAACACTTTATGCGGTTTGATCGGCGGCTTACCGATGACCGGTGTAATGGTGCGTAGCGGTGTCAACGTCAATGCCGGCGCTAAGACCAGAATGTCTGCCTGGTTGCACGGCCTCTGGATTCTTATTTTTGTGGCAGCTTTCCCTCATATGTTGGAACTTATTCCTACTTCTGCCCTCGCTGCTTTGCTTGTGTTCACAGGCTTTAAAATGATCAATTTTAAAATTATCGACGAGTTAAAAGTCTATGGCCGCTCGGAAGCGGCAATTTATGTAATCACTATTATTTTGATAGTCTGCGTTGATCTATTAACTGGAGTGATTGCTGGTGTGATTTTGTCTGTTGCCAAACTGCTCTATATTTTCTCAAGGCTTGATATAAAAATTGCTGTTAGCCCACACAAAAATCGCACTGATGTGTCGCTAAAAGGTGCGGCCACATTTTTAAGTTTGCCGAGAATTGCTGAAGCTATTGAATCAGTGCGACCAGATACTGAGCTGCATGTACACCTCGAGGACCTGCAATACATAGACCATGCCTGCCTCGATACAATGATGGGTTGGGATAAGCAACACCGCTCGACGGGCGGCACTCTGGTGATGGACTGGGGCACCCTGGGAGGCACAGCGTTTAAAGAGCGCCGTGGCGGCGATCGTGAGCTTGCCACTCGTGAATTTAGAGCGGTGCACAGCGACGAGCCTGAAGCCAGCGGTCATAGTTAGCGTCTCGGTAACATTGAGAGTGTATTACTGACTTTACCGTCTGGAGATCTGCCGTCAACTAAATATATATATCTATGAATACCAGCGACCGCACTACTCGTGGTGGCACTACCGTGTCGCCTGACGGTAGGTTTCAGCGCTTGGCTCTTTTTTTGAAAATTAGCAACTCAGCAACATCTGAGTAATATCCTCTTGTCTATGAGCAGCACAGGCAAGAGGTATAGACATGGACGAGTTTGATTTCAGCGACCGCCCGCGCAGTCAACAAACAAACAATAATGATCTGCGTAATGAGGCGCAGCAGTTGCTGCAAGCATTATCTCAAGCCGCGAGCACGGCTAGTTCGCTCAGCAAATCTACTAAAATGCTAACTATGCTGTCCGCTCTGCCGCTCCATATCCAAAAGGCTGATGACCAACTCTGCCTCACTACCAGCGGGCTTTTGCCCCAAATCCAGCTGATTGAGAGCTTTGAGCCTCTACAGTTCGTTTAACGATAATCATTTTGATATCTATTTTGGTAATGATGCTGCCCCAGCTGGAGGCATTCTATATAGATTAATTGTGCGTGAAATTATGCTGATAAACGGGTATGATCCGGCTGTGAGGTGTTGCGTTCAACTCAAGCTGACAGCTGCATCAAGCCACTTTTAATCCCTTCAGAGGTTCGCTGCTTGCACGGAAAAGTTGATTTAGGCAAAGCTAAGGGTCTTAAACAGTCCGAGATTAAGAAGCTAAATCGGTTATTGCAGCAGCGTATACCTAAAGACAAAATTATCACCATCGAGCTGGCCGATTCGGTTGCTGAGCTCTCGCATGAAACCGGATATCCACTCTCACTAGTGGTTAATCGCCGCGGTCAGGTGGTCAATGTCACTGTCGGTCAGCCTTTTGAAGTTGATATGCCTGAACTGCGTGGCGTGCGCGTCGGGCCCGGCCGGCTTTGCGGCCATCGCATTATTCATACGCGCCTCGACGATCGCAAAGCGGCAAGTGCTGATAGCAAAAACCAGGCTGCGAAAGATTCAAGTCAGGGCACCTCACCAAATAAAGCCAACCCTGAAAAAGAGATTGTTTCCAAAGAAAATTTGCAGTGCCTCGCCCGCAATCGCTTAGATTTGCTGGCACAAGTAGGCGTCAATCCGGCCGGTACATTCAGTCGCAGCAAAGGCGAACAGTCCAAAATAGCTGACGTGGTTCATATAGCTCATTTGCTTCCCGGTCGCGATGCCGAAGGCAAAATCTGGAAAATTATGCCCGGTTCAACAGCTCGGCGTGCCCAAGACGATAATTTTGAAGAGCTTATTAGTGCCCTTGAACAAGAATTTCGCACACAGGCCCCAGGTCTGGCGGTTGCTGAAGGTGAAGAGCGTGCTTATCTGATTGGGCTGGTAAGCGACGGTACCGATGCCTGGCAGGTTGAAGATGACCTGGACGAACTGGCGCAACTTTCTAGAACTGCCGGCGCCACGGTTTGCGGTCGTCTGATGCAAACGAGACAACAACCAGATCCGAAGTATTTCTTTGGCTCAGGCAAAATGCAAGAAGTAGCCCTGCATATGCAAGAACTGGGTGCAACGTTACTTGTGGTTGATCAAGAGTTGACTCCTAATCAGAAGCGCAATATTGAAGAAGTCGTAGGGGTTAAAGTTATTGATCGCACCGAGTTGATTCTCGATATTTTTGCACAGCGTGCGCAGACCAAAGAAGGAAAATTGCAAGTCGAATTGGCACAAATGAAGTATTTGTTGCCGCGGCTGATTGGCAAAGGCGACAATCTATCGAGGTTGGGGGGTGGAATTGGTACCAGGGGCCCCGGAGAAACCAAGCTCGAAATCGATCGCCGTCGTATTCGTGAAAAAATTACTCTGCTTGAAACCGATGCAGAGCGCATCGGTAATTATCGAGATGTGCAGCGCAAAAGACGTATCAACGAACATCTACCAGTGGTGGCCTTGACAGGTTATACAAACTCAGGTAAATCGACATTGCTCAATGCCTTGACCAAAGCCGACGTTTTCACTCAAGACAAATTGTTCGCCACTCTTGATCCAACAACAAGACGAACTACTCTTCCTGATCATAGCCCTGTGCTTGTGTCTGATACGGTGGGCTTTATCAAAAAATTGCCGACTTCGTTAGTGACGGCTTTTCGAGCTACTCTTGAAGAAGTTGCAGTGGCTGATGTTCTAGTGCATGTAGTCGATGCTTCGCATCCTAATGTGTTGGAACATATCAGCGCTGTGCATGACGTTCTAAGTGATCTAGGCGCCGTAGATAAACCGATGATCACGGTTTTGAATAAAGCCGATATCGTGCGCAAAGAAGATCTTGCATGGTTAGTTGCTCAAGTCCCTAATCCGGTAGTGGCATCCGCAAAAATTCGATTTGGTCTTGGCACCATTTTGAGCAAAATTCAAGAAGTGATTTCAGAGGTTTGTCCCGAGCGGCAGAAGTACAGTGCCTGATTAGGCCAGAGAGGCGAAGTGGTATCAAGTAACTCGGTTGAAGCCAATGAACTCTTGCGCAGAGCCTGTCTGAAGCGCGAAGTAGAAGATTTTGCCGGTGCTCTGGCAGATCTGCAAGCTACCGGACTGACTGAAGGTGAACCCGGCCTGGTACTACTGGCGGTGCAAGCGCGTTGCGCTGAGAAGAATGGCAAAGATGCCGTTCGTCATTACGTTGATCAGATCGAAGTACGCTATAAAGAAATAAAAGCCGTCGCTGCCATTCCAACGATGCTTATCTTCCGTGCCATGTGTGAGCTTGGTCGTGCCCGTGCTGCCGCCCAAGATCATGAGCTAGCCGGTCAGACCTTTAGAACGGCTCTGGGTCTGGCCCAAGATGAGTTTGGTAAAGATAGCCTTGAGATGATCTATCCGGCTATTTGTCTGGCCATGCACCATGAAGATCAGAGCAGCAATCTTCTGGCTCTAGCGCTGGCCCGAGATGCCGTCGACAATTTAAGGCACCGTACCACTCAGGTCAAAGATCCATCATTATTGCTGGCTGGTTTGCTGACAATCAGTAACTGCGCTTTTCTTGAGCACCGCTATGCTCAGGCTTTACAGGCCGCTGAAGAGGCTCTGGATCTGGTAAGAATGCACTCACTCTCGCCTGACACAGGAGATCGCCTGCAGAAATGCATAATTGTCAAAATGCTGGCGTTAAATAAACTCGACCGCCACCAGGAAGCTAAAGATACTGGCGAAGTTTTTGTCGAAAAATTAGAAGCAAAGTACGGTCGTTATTCGGCCCGACTGCTTGAACCACTCTGTCACATGGCCTCTATCTACGACCGCCTTGGTGCCCGTAGTAAATCGGCTAAGGCTCTAGATCAAGCTCTTGTAATTGTTAGCCAAATTGTAGAAGATCGTCCGTTTGAAAATATAGAGCATATGAGCGACGACGGTATCAAAATTGAAACCATGCCTTTTAAAGAGTATGAAGTACTTAATAGGCTTTCAGAAAGCTATATTTTGCAGGGAAAATTCGTCGAAGCCTTTAAGCTTTATCCTGCCTCAATGCGGGCGCGTTATACGACCTATGTAGCCTCATCCACCAATATTGTGGACATGATGGCAAAACGCTTGAAAGAATTCGATGAAGAAAGACAGCGCAAGCAAAAATATTAGCTCTGCTCAAAAACGTAGATTGCTCATGCCCCGGTAGAGCATGCGATTGACGTTGCGATTAAGTTGTCTGGAGACTTGCTTGCCGGTTTGCGTTACCAGGCGTGGTGCCCGCATAGGGTGGTGAACAGCTGGTCTTCGCACTTGTTGTTGGGGCACAAATATATTGCTGCCGGTATTGTTTAACGTGCCACTGCCGGTGCTACTGCCGGTGCTACCAAGATTGGGGTTAAAGACAGCGCCTTTTTGCGGCATAATTGTTTGCATCATATTCATAATTGCCGGCATAAAGCCAGCCGCTGATCCCTGACTGAAAGCTGGCATAGCCTGTCCGGCACCAGAACCAGGTGTAACCATGTTCGTACTGGCGCCATTGCCCATATTGCCCATGTTCCCTGATGACTGTACTCCGCCCTGCAATTGTTCTTGCTCGAGTACATCACCCAAAAGCGGTGCTTGCCCGTTAGCTGGCTGTTGACCTTGCCCAGCGGGCCTGAATGAGCTGGGTGGAAAAGCTGGTGGGCTGCTGGCCGTGTTGAAATTATTACCGCTATTATTATTGTTATTTGTTACTGGCGTATTCCATTGAGATTGTGATTGCGTTTGGATATTGTTTGGTTGTGGTGGTTGATAATTGCCTACACCCTGGCTGGAGAAAGCACCTGCATTATTATTTGATTGTGTCGACTGTGGCTGCGAGCCGCCGCCAGGAGTAACCCACCCCGAAGTGCCGATATTGCTATTTTGATTGCCACCACCGGTACCACCGGTACTACTGTTACCACTGGTGCCACCAGGAGTATTCCAACCAGATGAGCCGATTTGACCACCCGAGTTTGAATTGCCTTGACCATAGTTTGCCGGTGCTTGGGTGTTAGTCACCCAACCCTGACCACCTTGTTGCGTGTCTTGAGTTGGTTGATCTAAGTCGCCGCTGGGTTCTACCCAATCGCTTGAACCTTGTTGACCTTGTTGCTGGGCACCGCTGGTTCCCATCTGCTGCCATTCAGATTGACCCACAGCCTGTTGACGTTGTTGAAACTGTTCAGGTTGCTGAGTAGAAAATTGAGGCGAACCTTGCTGCACATTTGGCTTCAGCGGTGCTAATTTGGCCACCGGTTTTTTGACTGCCACGGCAGGTTTTTTAGTTGCTGCCTTGTTATTCAAAAAGGTACCAGGCGGTTGATTGGCCCATGTCTGGTTGTCGTTGAACGGATTTTGAGCCTTTACGCCTGACACCGTCAAAGAAGAAACTGCCAGATAAGACACGGTTAGAGTGGCAGCCATAGCCATGGTGCCTTTATGATTTTTAGACCGTGTCATCTTAGCTCCTAACGATTGATCATACGATTGATGAGCGAATTCATCATGCCGCCATTGTTGTTGTAGCCATATGGGTTGCCGTAACCGTTCATGCCGTTCATGTTCATCATGCTTCCCATACCATTCATACCACCAAAGCCGCCTAAGCCGCCCATAGTCCCCATACTTCCGTTCATGCCAGTCATGCCGGTCATGCCACCCAAGCTTCCCATCATGTTGTTGCCGCCGAGCATGCGACCCATCATGGTGGTGTTGTTACCCATCATGCCGCCCATCATCCCGGTATTGCCACCCATCATGCTTCCGGCTGCACGCGCAGCCATCACCGAACCTAGAGTTTTCACCAGCGCTGAACCCACTGCCGCAGCCTTACTAGGTTGCGCGGGGGGTTCTGCCTGTGCCGTGGTGCCAGGCTGAGTCGCGGTATTGTCGTCAAACTCAGTAGGCCAATTTGGATCTGCGGCCGGTTGGGTGGCAGTTGGTTGCTGGTCAAATTGGTTTTGTTGCCCCAAACCTACAGCATTAGTTGTCTGTGGTTGAAACCCAGTATTCGGCTGCGGTTGAAAACCAGTATTCGGCTGCTGATAGCCCTGGCCCTGATAATTCGGTGATGGTTGAAATCCTTGAATTTGTCCCAGCTGCCCATTTTGAGGCTGAAAAGTTTGTGGTGGCTGACCCTGAGGTTGACCCTGATAGGCTTGTTGCTGATTGCCTTGTGGCATCTGGAAAGGCTGTTGAAAATTGCCAGGTTGTTGAAAATTTTGAGGCTGATAATTCTGTCCCTGGGTCGAATAATCTGGTGCCGCCTGCGGTGGCGCTCCATCTTGGAAGGTTACAGAAGAGTTTAGATTTGGATACTGATTTTGATTTTGAAGTTGACCCTGATTTTGATTTTGATATTGATATTGTGTGACAGGCTGCTGGCTCTGATTAGTACTCTGCACAAAACTACCAGGAGGTGCATTGCCGCCTTGCGCTAACGCCGGCGCGGCCAGACCAATAGCAAAAGTGATCGCTATTATATGCAGCGAAGCGCTCGTCATTGAAACGAGCGCCTTATGGATGATTGCTACTATTGCACTTTTACTATTTCGCATACAGGCCTCATTGCCTTTAGTTTGTGACCTATATTTGTTATCTGCTGATAGACAAACTGCTAGTGCGCACAGGCTTTAGACTGGCAATTTTTTCTTTCAGACATGAGAGTGCAACTTTCATTTGCTTGTCTTTGTCTGGCTCGTTAATGTCTGGAATGACGCCGACTTTGTTTATATCGGCACCAGCGGCTGTGAGGTAGCGGCTCACTGTGATGTGAATGGCAGCACCACCGGGTAGGCGGTTAATTTCTTGAACCAATCCTTTGCCGTAAGTAGACTTACCAACCAGAACTGCACGGCCATTATCTTTGAGAGCGCTGGCAAGAATTTCGGATGCGCTGGCCGATTCTTCATCTACAAGAAGTACGATAGGCTGATGGGTAGCCGGTTCACCTGAAGCAATATCAGTGTGGCGGCCGTGGCGGCTGACTGTACTGACGATAGCACCACCTTCAAGAAGCATGTCTGAAATTTCCAGAGCGTTGGAAAGCAATCCACCTGGATTGTCGCGCAAGTCAACAATCAGGCCGTCGGCACGAGAGAGTTTGCTCAAGGCAGCTTTAAATTCGCGGGAGGCATCGTTGGAGATAAAAGTGGAGAGATTGATGTAACCAATATTGTTTGGCATCATTCGAGAGCTGACTGCATGTATAACAATTTCCTGGCGGGTTATGTTGACCGCACGCACAGTAGTGTTGCCTTCGCCTTTAAGGCTCAATTGCACTGGGCTACCGGCTTTACCGCGAATTTTATCGGCGGCTTGTTCAGGTGTCATGCCCACTGCAGAGGTGCCGTCAATACCGACAATTTCGTCTTTGCAGCGCACGCCGGCCAGCTCAGCTGGGCCTCCGTCAATGGTGCGTGTGACGACGAGACGCTGCAGGTCTTTTGTCTGCTGAAGATTAATGCCGATACCGACTATGCGTGCGTCGATGGCATCATTTTCGTCTTGAAAAGCGCGTGGATCAAGATATCTGGTGTAAGGGTCATTCAGGCTTTCGAGCATCACTTTGATGTATTTCTGAGCATCAGCCGGTGTCTTAATTTGGCCGTCAAATTTATGCTCGAAGTCGTTCCAGTTTTTGCCGTTGAAATTGCCGTCATAGTAATTCTCGTGTACCAGTTGCCAGGCGCGGTGATAGGTATCGACCGGTAAGGCACGATGACCTGACGCTGGCTGTTGGTAGACCGAAGTTAAGGTCAAACAAACAAGCACGACAATAGTAGCTATGCGCTTCAACTGGCTCATAGAGAACACCTGAATATGAAAGTAAGACCGAACCGTTTACGCCTCACCCGAGGGAAGCATCACTATGTTCGTATCTCTTTTATTCCCACCAATAAAGATTTTCATCGCCTGAAGATTAAACGTTTGCGCTTGGCAACCTACTTTTTTGCACTTTCTTTTGATTTTTTATTAGCCGCATCCTTGAAGCCATATTCGGCCCAACGGCTCGCTACCTGATCCTTAACCTCTTCAGACATCACAATTGG
>CASBPX010000107.1 GCA_949127735.1 Candidatus Obscuribacterales bacterium
AATGCGCCGGAACGCTGTCTTCATCGAAGTCGGCAGGTTCGCCCGGTCTCAGGGCAATTTTCCAAGTGACAATCGGTTCATCGAGAAAACGCACCATGGCAGCGCAAATAAAATCTTCGCTATCGAGCTCCGGGTCTGGTTGCAATATTGACAAGAGAACTGGATATTGACCTGGTTTGACTTTGCCCGTGAAACCTTGATCTTTTCCCACATAGCTGAGGCTACAAGGGTCGTGAGCCAAAAGTTTTCCACTGGGCGTGTTTAAAACCCCAGCTTGCACGACCGAAACAGTAAAGCCCTCGCCCAGCCGGGTGAAGCGGCGCCCATGTTTAAAAGCTTCTACGAAATTTGTATGAACAACGATTGGCTAATACCCGCGACTAATTAGACGAGCGGATTATAGCTTAAGTGCACCGTATCAAAATATTGATAAGGGTAACGTGCCACCACTTGTTTGCCGGCCAGATCGTAAACCACCATGCCGCGGTGCGCGGCTACGAAACCTACGCATGATGTTCCTGGTATGTCGGCTACTCCGCGTAGTTCGGCAATGCCGATATCGGCAGCGTTAAGTACTTCGGCCTGGTCTTTGCCCGGCTGATGCAGAATTGCGGTATCAGAATGATAATAAATGCCGATGGCTGTGTTCGTCATTTCGTTGTAGCCCACAGATTGGCTACGCAATTGATTGGCTTCGCTAGTGAGCATGACTTTGCGTTCGCCGGTTTGAGTGTTAACGCGAACAAAAGGCAGTGGCAGAGGTATTTTTAATTCTTGTGCGGCCTCATACGGAATGGCAAATTCTCTTTTGTGACCGAGAACTTTTTCTAATTCCATATCAGCTTGAATTAAGGCGTTGTCGTGAGCCTCGGCCACGCTTTCAATGCTGCCGCCGTTGGCTGACTTTTTCGCCCGTCTTTTGCTTGAGCCTTCAATGTACTGGGTCATGACGAAATATGCGTCTTTGTCTTTGGTGACATTCATGTGTGTCACCATGGCGCCAAATTCTGGTTGCAAATAATGCCTTTTTACTTTCATGGTTTTGGCATCGTAAACGGTAAGTTTAGTTTCGACAGTATTGTGCGTATAGGGTGGTTTGCGCACAAAAATATCGCCATAGTGAGTAGCGATCAGCTCATCGGTGCCTGGAATGATGTGGATTTCGTGGGGATGTAAGCCACCACTATCGATGCGATCTAATAATTTTAGAGTCTTCAAATCGTAGATTTCATACTGCCCATGATCATCTACAGTTTTTGGATCTTCATAACGCATACAAAGAACAAAAACACCGCGGTCAGGCAAAACAAGGCCGTGTCCGCCGTAAACATAATCGTTAGGTGAGCGCAAAGTCGCGAGCTCTTTGTGATTGCCATCCACCACAATGCTTTTGCCTTTATGGTGCGCAACACAAACAATCCTTCCATCACCCACGGCAAGCGCACTGTGACCAGCACCCATTGGTAAAGGCGTTTGAATCATTTTGCCGCTACCCATGTCGACAGCGGTAAGCACTGACACCTGATTGCGATGTTTGCCCGAGTAACCGGGATAAAGATGTCCGTCTGTACCGAAAGCTAAAAGTTGACCGGCAGGTTTGCTCGAAGACCCAAGCGGGCCTTTTTGCGAAGTCAGCGAGTTTGGCGCAGTTTCGCTATTCTTGGCGCAACTGCCAAGCAATAGCGACGTTAGAGCAATTCCTGCTCCACCTAGAAAATTGCGGCGGTTAGTGTCCATAAATGTTGTTGCATCTCACTGTCGCATGACGCAGCCCTTAACTAAAGTAATAATAACATTTCTTTTTTTTGCCGCTGCCATGGCTAAGCTCAATTTACCCGCAGGTCAGCAACTTTACGCATGTCAGCAACTTTATGCAAAGAACCCTGCCGTGTTCCGCGGCGCTCAAGCTCTGCCTCGATCTTCTTCATAATGCGGTCTTTTTCGAAGCACCATTCAGGCGCAATGATTTCGTCGCGCGAACCTTCGGCCACCAGGCGCATCACCACTGTTTCTTCAGGAATCAGTTCCAGCGCGTCTGCCACCAGTCGCACATATTGATCTTCTTCTAGTAGCGGCAGTCGGCCGGCCAGATAATCTTGCTCCATGGGGGTGCCTTTGTAGATGCAAAGCTGGTGAATTTTTATGGCGTCAAGTTTGAGATCGGCTACAGCTCTCACTGTCGCCATCATGTCGGCTTCTGATTCGCCGGGCAATCCAAAAATCAGGTGGGTAGCCAGTCTGAAGTTGCGCTTCTGACAGCGAGTAACAGCATCAAAAAATTCTTCCACGGTGTGACCACGGTTAATGGCCGCGAGAGTGCGGTTGTGAATGGTCTGCACTCCCACTTCTAAAAACAAAAAGGTGCGCTTGTGATAGACCTCGAGCAAGTCAAGAATATTTTCGTCCAGACAATCTGGCCGCGTACCTATGCAAAGTCCAACCACGTCAGGATGGTCAAGACCAACGTCGTAAAGTTCTTTGAGCACGCCTTCTGGGGCGTAGGTGTTGGTGAAAGCCTGGAAATAGGCGAGGAATTTATGGGCTTTAAAACGGGCACGGATGCGGGCAATGCCGCTTTCAAGCTGGTTCTTAATGGAGAGCGCAGCCTTAATTGTCGGAGCGCCTGACCCGCGCTCGTCACAGAACGTGCATCCGCCGAAGACCTTGGTGCCGTCGCGATTGGGGCAGGTGAAGCCGGCGTCAAGCGGCACGCGGTAGACGCGTTGGCCAAAATGCTTTCGCAGATAGCTGTTAAAGGTGCGGTAATAACTCATGTTACGTTAGCTTGCTTTGGCCCAATGCCAGACACCGAGCCGGCCTCAATCTCTTGATGCGCGATCTATGGTACTACGATCGCCGCTATTATTATGTTTCGAGTCAAGCTTGTTGACACTATTGTTTGCCGTTTGTTATTCTACGACCTGCTTAGCGCACAAGACGCCCCCATCGTCTAGAGGCCTAGGACACCTCCCTTTCACGGAGGCGACGGGGATTCGAATTCCCCTGGGGGTAATCTTTCTTCTTAAATTCGCCATTTTGGCTTAAACTGTCCTTTATGCTTAACTCATTGAGAGCGGCTAAAGGATTTTTTTTGTAATCAAGAGGAATAAGTGAAAGCCGGCACAAAATCGTCACATCGCCTGGGTGAGCTATTGCAAGAGGCTGGAGTACTCTCCGCCGACGAGTTGAAGCACGCAGTGCAACTGAACGGTGAAACCGGTCTGCCGCTGGGCAGGGTGCTGGTGATGTGTGGTTATATCGGCGAGAAAGATCTGGAGGCGGCCGTCTGGGCTCAGTCTCTGGTTAAAGATTGCGCTATCACCTTAGAAAAAGCGCGCGAGGCATTGAAGCTTTATAAAACTGAAGGAGCCGAGTTTGAGGCTTGTCTGGCGTCAATCGGTTTTGTTAAAGAGTCGCGCCTGCCCACAGCTAGGCTGGGAGAGCTTTTGGTTGAAGCCGATATTATCGGCAAGCCGCAGTTGAAAGATGCGCTTAAGACCAGTCAGGAGACCGGTTTACCCCTGGGGCGCATTCTGGTTTTAACCGGCGCGATTTCAGAAGAAATGCTTTCTGCCGCTCTTACTGCTCAAGTGCTGGTGCGTGACGGCAAAATCTCACGGCCACAATCATTGCAAGCTCTAAAATCGAGTCGCTTCCGACGAGTCAATATTGAAGTTTCGTTGATGGACCTGGGCTTTTATCGTCCGCCACCTCGGCAAAGAGTTAAGCTCGGCGAGCTTCTGGTTTTGTCTGGTCTTGTGAACGAACCAGATTTGATGACTGCCCTCGAGATGGGCTTGATTCGCGAAGTGCCTGTTGGCCAGATGCTGGTGGAAGGCGGTTTTATCAGCAAACGCATTCTCGACACAGCTTTAAAGTTGCAAGAGATAGTCGCCAGCCATTCTTTAAGCGCGCTCAAAGCGGCCGAGGCTCTGCGTCACGTGTCTGAGCGTCAAATTACACTGGCGCGTGCCATTTCAGAATTAGATCTGAGCGGCACCGAGGTTAAAGAACGCATCAGATTGGGCGAAATGCTCAAAGCTGCCGGCATCGTCAACGATAACGATATTCGCAAAGCTCTGCGCGACGCGCGGCGCAACTCGGCCTTGCTGGGCAAAATTTTGCTGGTTACTGGTGCCATTGACGAACCGACTTTGCATGCAACCTTGAGGGCACTGATGCTCGTACGCGACGAAAAAATCACCATGGAACAGGCGATTATCGCCATTAACCACGCCCGCAAACATCAACTGACTTTAGATGAAGCATTATCTGAGCTCAAATGGACTGCTGTGGTCAACGACCATGATGACGAAGATAGCGGCTCCATTGGGCTCGATGACTAATTAATTAGCCGATCACAACTGACCAGAGCAGTATCACCACGGCCATGTCAAAGACAAAACCGTGCCACAGTGTCGGCAGCACTAGGGAATTGGTTTTGCGATACATCCACGACAAATAGATTCCGACAGAAAATACGACTATAAATCCGATATAGAGAAACAGTGGCGCCACGAAGAGTCGCACCACCATTACATGCCAGGCGGCGAAAAGGAAATTGGTCCAGAGCACCGGTAGGCTGAAAAATTTTGTTTCTCGGCTGCTCAATTCATTGAGCACTACACCCCGCCAGAATAATTCTTCAATCAGCGGATTAATAGTGACAAAATAAATGCTCATCGGAATCAGCCAGTCTGCCCGAAAACCACGAAAATTAAGACTGGCGAGAGCCCTGGTTTTATTGAAAATATGCGCGCCCAAAAGGTGATAGGCATAATAAGTATAGGCACTAAATAACAAAGCCGCCACCAGCAAAATTATCAATTGCCGAGCGGTTGGTCGACTTAAATGTGTACTCCAGTGGTGCCTTTTCCAGATAATGGCCGGAATAGCACAGCAGCCGTGATAGAGGAAAAAAGTCCAGAGGATACTGTGAAAATAATGCAGACCCAGCAACATACAAAACCAGGGCACAAGAGACCAGGCGACGATAATCAATTTGTTGGTGGAAATCATTAATTAATGGTACTACAGACGGTGCGTCGTCAGCCTTCTTAAGTGCTTAGTTTTGCACTGACGTTCCGAGTACCTATTTTGCGCTTTTTTTGCGCTTTTTATTTTTGCTCTGTTCACATTGAGCGTTTCAGGACTTAAAACGAGATTAAATTCGCATTGTTGACCAGGTGCTGCCCACAAAACGCCACTGAGTATTGATAGATTGGGTATGTTATTAAAGGATGTCAATTGCTGACTCGATTGTGGAATTAGTGCTGGCGAGGCGTGTCAATGACTAAGCGAATGAGAACAAGAAACCAGACGGGCGGACAGATGTCTGAGATGCCAGTGGCTCTGTTTATACTTTTCTTCTTCTTTCTATTTCCCTTAATAAACATGGTGTTCATCGGCATGGCCGCCGTCACCATTTATTTTGCCACGGTGACAAATGTGAGCCGCGCGGCAAAGCAACCTGACTTTACAACTTCACTTTCCGCTTTCTTCGATGAAGCCAGTCTGCTAAATGGCTCGGGCATGATTCAGTTTCTTAAAATGACTCCTTATGCCGGCTATAAAGGATGCGGCTCTGACTTATTCATCACTGCCACTGATACTGGCACGGGCACGGCGGCAACTTTTGGGCCTAATACTGGTGTCACCGGCCCGGTTGATCCCAATGCCAAACTTTATGAGTATCGGGGCGTAACTGCTTACGATGTGCAGCCTTTCATCAACCTTGGCGCTGTTCCGTTTTTGACCGGAGTGCCTGGTATTGGCGCCCCATTCCGGCTTTCTTTTTCGGCTCACTCGGCCTCTGAACATCCCACTGGTTTAGCTACTGCCAACAATCCTACATTGCTCAGTGGCGGTACGTCGGGCCTCAGTCTTGACAATCCTCCTGGTCTTGATCCTGCCTCTGTTGCTGTCTCAAGCGGTGGTACCACCTGGCTCACCCCCGATGTTTTCCAGAATATCGACAATTCGGGCGCTAGTATTGAGGATCAAACCGTGCTCTCTGTCGCCGCTAAAGAACCCGACTGGACTCACACATCGGTGCAAGTTTCGGATGGCGACAAAATTTATATCGATTACAAAGCT
>CASBPX010000108.1 GCA_949127735.1 Candidatus Obscuribacterales bacterium
AAATAGCTGTTGAAGTCAGCTATTTTACTGCCTTTAGCTCCCAGGGCCTCGAGCATGAAGTCGCAAACCATTTCCAGATTGAGAAAATTTTGATTGGCAGTGCCACTGTTGCTGAGGAGCAACTCGCACGCTGTGATGTGATCGCCGTCTACAAACAATTTTAGTTTGTTCTCTTGCGGGTCAATAAATTGATTTTCGCCACCACTGCTGAACGGCCCTAAACCAGGCCACGCTGAGCGACTCAAGAGCTCACTGCTCTGAAAAGCATTCATCGAGCAAAGCCCACTGACGTCAGTGATTGTGGTTTCGGCACCAGCTGCAGGTTGCACTAAAGTTGGTGTCGATACGGCGCTATTTTCAGTTGTGCCGGTCGATTTCGATTCATCTGACCAGAGCGAATTCATAGAACCCTCGCTATCATTGCTAGACGCGGCGCTATCATTGCTAGACCCGGCACTCTCGCTAGCGCTTTTTAAATCATCGCCCTGAGCCCAGGCAGGGCCGTTCAGGGCAAAAGAGAGCGCCAGTAAGAGGGGAAAGAATTTCACTGAATGTACCGCCATAACTGTCATCTGCGCCTATCAAAGAACGATTTTACCCCTTCTCACCGCTTTCAGCCAGAAGGGGTAACAAATAGAGCTTAAATAGAGCTTATCTGGGCTCTATTCGCCCATAATTTTGACGCCGCATTGGCGTAACATTTTGGTAGTTAGAACCAGTGGCAGACCAATAATATTTGATGGTGAACCTTCAATTTTGTCAATCATGAATGCCCCGATTCCTTGCAAGGCGTACGATCCTGCTTTATCCATGGGTTCTTTGGTATCAACATAGGTGCTGATTTCGTTCTTTGAAAGCGGGCGAAATTCTACTGAAGCAATTTCCACGCCGTGGTAAGAGAGCCCAGAGTTAGATGTCTTATTGCTGTCATGCCCTGATACCGAAAGTATATGCACGCCCGTATATACCTGGTGAGAGTGTCCCACCAGGCGGCTGAGCATGGCAATAGCGTCGGCGCGATCCGCTGGTTTGCCTAGAATATCTCCTTCGAAAACCACGATGGTATCGGCGGCAACAATGACGTGGTTTGATTGCGCTAATTCGCCGCCCCGGCTTTGAATAAGTGTTTGCACTCGTGAAGCTTTGCTCTCGGCCAACGCGGCCACTACCTGAGAGGGAGTGTGTCCAGGTTCCACAATTTCATCAAGGTCGCTGGGCCAAATTTCGAACACCAGGCCGAGATTTTTGAGCAGCTCAATACGCCTGGGAGAAGCGGAGCCAAGGACGATTTTCGGCGGCACTGCATCTGGTGTCATGGTTAATACTCCTGGCCGGTAAAGTCACCCGGAATTTTATAAATTTGCAAACGCCGGTTGCCGCGATCACAGACAAAAATGATGCCATACTGGTTGTCTATAGCTACGTCTGATGGGTTGACGAGCTGGTCTGCGGCACTGCCCTTTTCGCCAAATGTATAAAGGATGCGACCTCCAGCATCAAATACAGAAAGTCTGTTATTGAATGAATCGCACACATAAATGCGGTCGAAGCGATCTACTGCCACCGAGCGCGGAATGTTTAATTCGTTGGCACCATTGCCCTTGCCACCAAAAGTTCTGACAACATTGCCGACTTTATTGAAAACAAATATTTTGGAAGAGCCATAGTCGGCCAGGTAAAGCTGGTTTAAACGATCAATGGCCAGGCCGGCGGGCAGTCTGATTTGTGCTTGCTCACCAGGTTCTAAGGGCGCGTACGCACTTTTGGTTTTTAAATCGAGATCGGTTCGGCCGCTGACGGAACGCAGCCAAACTCCTGTTTCAGGTTGAAAAATTTGCACACAAGCATTAGCTGAATCAGAAACATAGAGCAGTCCGCTGGAATCAATCACCATACCAGCAAGGCCTGAATCTTTAGCTTGAATATTTTTGAATTCACTTAAAAAGGCACCGAGCCCGTCGAAAATGCGAATGTACTGGTCACTGGCATCGCACGCAAACAGTCGGCCTTTCATATCAAATGCCAGTCCACCGGGGCGAGTGATGCTACCGCATCTGGTGCGACTGCTTTCAGCGTCGACTCCTTTGGCCGGCTTGTAGGCAATCTCATAAAGCCAGCGCAAAGTCTGAGCGATATTGGCACCATCGTAAGCAAAAACGTTGATTGTGCGAGTAACAGCGTCGGCGATAGCTAGCCTTCCTCCTTTGCAGGTGACGGCGGCCGGTTCTTCGATGCGTTTGCCTGAACCCTGCTGGGTGACTGTGAGCAAATGCTTCAGTGCCGTTTGTTGCGGTTTGTGAGCCGGCGCAATCGGAGCCGCCGCTGCAGGTGATTGAGGAGCAGCAGGGGGAATTTGAGGAGAAACCTTCAAAGGCATGCCCGCAGACGTCGCCAGGTTTGCAGCCGAATCTTCTCGCGGCCGCTGAATAGCTTCAGTTGCGCGAAACTCGTGCATCGTGTCTGTGCTTTGCGAATCTATATTGATATTGTCATTGATATTGTCTTCTCTGGCACCATCGACCGAAGTGATGCCAAATTGAGTCTTTAGCGGCCTGAAATTCGGTACCGGCAAATTGTCATAACTGTGGCCAGATTTGTCTGCCAGTGTTGCTGCCGCATTTTTGACCGAATCAGGTAATTGAGCAGCGAAGTCTTTAATGAACTCGGCCACAGAGCGATAGCGCTCTTTGGGTTGTTTGCGCATGGTGCGTGCCACACTAGTGGAGATTTCGACCGGAATCGTCGCATCTATTATGTGCAGCGGTTTTTCTTCTTGCGAAACAATTTTGACGATCGTGGCGGCGATACCATCTGCGGTGAAGGGAGTGGATCCGCTCAAGGCTTCATAACAAACCACTCCCAGCGAAAAAATATCGGCTCTGTGGTCTACGCTTTTGGCATCTTGCAATTGTTCAGGCGATACATAATTGAGCGTGCCCATCATGATGCCGGTTTTCGTCAGATTTGACTCTTCGTATTCAGCTGCCCGAGCGATACCAAAGTCGGTTAATTTAACCGAGCCGTCTTTGAGAATAAAAATGTTATCCGGTTTGACGTCCCGATGAACAATATTCATTGAGTGGGCCAGTGCCAGAGCTGTACCTACTTGCGCCAGTACCGGATACAGCTGTTCTACGGTCATTTTGCCGCCTCTGCGCACTAGATCTTTGCGCAGGCTGTCGCCGTCGAGAAATTCCATCACATAGTAAAAGCTGTCGCCCTCAATGCAAATATCAATTACATCCACAATATTGGGATGTTTAAGTCTGGCAATTGTGTAGGCTTCACGTTTAAATCGATCTTTGAATTCAGCCTTTTTATCTGGGGCGATATTTTCTAAAACCAATTTTTTGACGGCCACAAATTTACCGCTATCAGGATGGATAGCGCGATAGACAATGCCCATGCCGCCCCGCCCAATCTCTCCCAGTAGTTCGTAGCGGCCGCACCGATTAACACTATCTGAGTTCATGGGAGTTTTTTCTGCTTATTCGACGACGAAAACGAACTCCGTTTTACCAAAAGTCAGTCTGTCTCCAGGAGCAATTTGTCGACGCTCGCTCAAAATTTCGCCATTCAATAATGTACCGTTGGTTGATCCCAAATCTTCCACCCAGTATGCACCTTGCATCTGTAAAACCCAGGCATGATGCCGCGAAATATAGTGGTCGTTGGTGACTGAAATATTATTGGTTTGATCGCGTCCAATCTTGCTGACAGACTGGTTTAAAGCAAAGCGTTCGTTACTAAGTTTGTTGAAAAGAAATGCCGGTTTCATTGGTCTCACCTCTTTTCTAAATGCCGAGGCAGCTTGCTGGGGATCTTCTCGAACTTCGGCCACAGCGGGTTGATGCAGAAGCCCCATGTTTACAGTTCCGCCGCAAACACCGCAATCCGCCCCCACACGCGCTAACGTTGCACCGCATCTTGCACATTGATTGATATTGGCCGCCATATCACCGACTTAAGAACTATTTGCTGCCGTTATCGGAACTCTCGTCGTGGAACTTGACCACAACAACAGTTACGTTATCAGGAGCGCCACCATCCAGAGTTAGTTTGACCAGCTCTTCGCAGAGACCTTCAGGATCGGTCAAATCTTTAACCGATTCGCCGATTTGTTCGTCGCGCAACACCGTTGGCAGACCATCGGAACAGAGCACGACCCAATCGTTGGCATTGAGGTCAACTGGAGTGTGATCGATTTCAACTTTCTCTTCATGGCCAAGGCAGCGAGTAATTAAGTTTTTGTAAGGATTGATTCGGGCTTGCTCTTCAGTCAAGCGGCCGGCGCGAACCATTTCTTGAACCACAGAGTGGTCATTGGTCAATAGTCTGGTCTTGCCTTCTCTCACCAGGTAAGCTCGAGAATCGCCCACGTGGGCAATTTGCATGTAATTATCGTCGGCTTGCACGGCAACCACAACGGTTGTGCCCATGCCTCTCACCGAAGCATCTTCTTCTGCCGAGTGCCACACCGAGTGGTTGGCTGAATTAACTGTTTCAGTCAACCATTTGGTAATCGCTTCTCTATCTTTGGCCGGAGGAGGAGAATCTTTCCACTGTTGCTCGACGGCTTCCATAGCCAACTTGCTCGCCTTGGCGCCACCAACTGCACCGCCCATACCGTCTGCGACGGCAAATACGCGATTGTCAGGACTCACGTAGAAATTATCTTCGTTCCTCTGACGCTGGCAACCCGCATCAGTTCGTGCCGCTGCACGCCATTTCAGCATTGTCTATCTCCGTCTCCCAGTCGACCCGTTGGAACGCTTTCTATTAGCCATCCCCAGTGGTCTTACTATTTGCCAAACAATAATAGCCACCATTACACCATTTCCAATCAAATAATACTCTGTATATTGCTTGGCAGTAGTTGGTGATGTTATGCCCCAGAAAACCAGAGATAACGAAAACCAAGCCAGAGCAGTCCATAGTAAATTTACCCGATTTTTGGCAAGACTCTTAACCTCTCTATTCAAAATATAGATTTGAGTTTCTAACTTTCGAATCTCTTGGAGTCTTCTTCCATGCTCTTTCTGTAATTCTAGCTCAGATTGGCTGACGGAGCCGCTTTTCAAACCAGACTTTGGCTTGCTTCCTCTTGGCAAAAGTCTGCCGCTATCGTCGGAAGCGCCGCTGCTGGAGAAAAGACGCACTAGACCTTCTTCACTAAAGACGCCTTTTTGGCCAAAAAGTTTGCCGCGGGTGAGATATCCAAGGGCAAAATAAGCTTGTGCCGGATTGGCCAACGCCCATTTTTTGACTGAGGGTTTGGCCGCTTCGACAAAAGAAAAATTAGGATGGAGACTGCGGGCAATGCCTTCCAGAGACGATCCCGTGCGCAATAAGTAAGCGAGGCTGGGTGGCAATTTTAGTGATCGATCCATGGCGATTTGATCGATGTCATGTTCCAGATCGGTAAAATCCAGTTCTTTTATTTGTTTGCCTTTGTAATACTCAATAAATGGCTGTACCGCGCGCACCATCGTCTCTTGTTTAGCGCCTTCCTGCACAATGCCCAGGGTAACTAGATTTTTTATTAGCTCATCTGGGTGAACATTTATCACAGAAGCGATACATCCAAGAATGGCTTCGCGTTGAGACTGACTAATTTCTCCAACCATTCCGAAGTCATATATAACGATGTGACCGTCGGGACCCACCGCTAAGTTGCCAGCATGCGGATCTGCATGGAAAAAGCCGTGCATCAAGACTTGCTCCATGTACGCCGAAACAAGATTATTGCCGATAGCCACAGGGTCTATGCCTTGTTTGATGATTTCAATTTTATTGTCGATTTTGACCCCAGGAAGATATTCCAGGGTGAGCACTTTGCGACCGGTTAGCTTCCAGTAGACTCTGGGAATGCGCATAGTCTTTTGATCTTTGAGAATCTGCCTGATGCGATCGGCATTGCGACCTTCTTTTAGATAGTCGATTTCTTCAAAAAGAGTGCGACCGAATTCGTCAGATAGCGCAAGCCAGCCGCTCCAGTCTTGCTTCGGACGAATCACCGGGCCAATGCGAGCAATAAAGCGCATATAGCCAAGATCTCGGTAAAAAACATCCGCCAGATCGGGGCGTTGTACTTTCACTACTACCGGGCGACCGTCTTGCAAGCGCGCGCGATGCACCTGACCAATGGAGGCCGAGGCAATCGGTGTTTCTTCAAATTCTTTAAAAAGCTGTTCGGGAGCCGCTCCCAGCTCGCGCTCAATCGTGCTGCGCAATGCCTCGATGCCGAAGGGTGGCACTCTATCTTGCAAAGAGACAAGTTCGTCTGCTAATTCTTCAGAAATAATATCTTTGCGCACAGAAAGAAACTGGCCCAATTTGATAAACGTTGCGCCCATTTCAATCAGCGCTTGTTTGACCAAACGGGCGTTGCGCCGTCGCGCTTCGTCAGCCGGCCGTTTTTTACTTCTTCCACCTACCAGGCGGTCCATAGCGGCCGCTGAGACTAATAGAGAAAGTGTCGAAAGACTTTTCCAGAAGCGTTTATCACGCAGTAACACTTTGAGGCGAATGGCCTGATCGGCCAGGGCAGGGTCGTATCCGCCCTGAAGAACCTTAGGTTCATCGTCGCTCTGAGCGCTTTGACCGCTCTGAACGCTCTGAATTGTCTCTAAGTCTGCGCCAGTGTCTTTATTTGCTGATTTGGCTAACTCTGATGTAGGCCGATTTTTTGATGCTGGCTGAGGATCGCTCATGCATGACCACGGTTGAAGCCGATGATGAATAAGTTAGCTATTGAATGACGGTTCAGACCGGTGACTTTTGTTTGATGTCGGCAATCTCAGCTCTTAGAGTTGCGATCTCTGCGCGCAGTTCGTTGATTTCTGTAGAGTCACCAAGAGCACCGAGAGAAAAATCAGCTACCTGGCGGCGAATTTTTTCGCGCACTTGCCCTTCTAGAACATCAGAGCGTTGCCAAATATTTTGGCTCGTTTCACTGAGCATTTGCTTTAGTTTGTCGCGAGTTTTTTGCACCCGATCAGACTCACTTGATTTGTATTCGCCGGCTTTGGCGGTGAAGGTGTCAAGTGCGTCCTCGACGCGTTCTCTCGCCACTTCAAATGCGGCGCCTGCTAAGAAGAAAACCTTGATCAACGGTCGCAACACTTTCCCAACCTCTAGTATTCGATGAGTACACTCTCAGGGCTTTTTCAGGACAAAAACCAAACAAAGATTATACACTAACGTATCAACACTATATGCTCAAGGGCCGCTCAGCTACGTACATTGTCACAAAGCTAAAATTGTCACAAAGCTAAAACGTAGTTGCAGCCTCGACCTGAGTAAATTGCCTAATACATGCGAGATCACTGGAGGATTTTGTGTCAGCACCCAAAGTCAGTAGCAATGCGGTTGTCGAAAGCAACGGCAGCAAGCGCAGCCGAGCCGTCACTTTGATTTATTGCCCAATACATCTTGGTGGTCCGCACGCTGGAGTTGCTCTGGGACCGGGCGCTATGAAAGTTGCAAGACTGGTAAGTCGTATCAAAGCCCTCGGATATACAGTTCAGAATGAAGTTTCCATCACTGTGCCGGAGGTACTCACTTGGTGGGAAAAAAGCACTGAACCAAAACACAGTCGGTGCGTGCCTGAGATTGCTAAAGTCAGTCAGGCTGTGGCCGAAGCTGTAGAACAAGCGTTGGAAAACGATACTGTAGCAATTACAATTGGTGGTGACCATTCGTTGGCAATAGGCAGTATTGCTGGTGTTTCGAGCTATTATCGCAAACGAAAAGAAGAGTTTGGACTGGTCTGGTTTGACGCACATGGCGACATCAACACGCCTGATACCTCACCTAGCGGGAATGTACACGGAATGCCTTTTGCCATTTCGCTGGGCCAGGGTGATGAAAGTCTGGTTAAGCTCAAGGGCTTTTCGCCTAAAGTGCAGCCGCACCGCTGCGCCTTAATCGGCATTCGCGATCTTGATACCGCCGAAACTGATCTTGTAAGGCAGTCAGGCGTGTTGCCTTTTACCATGCGAGATGTTGATGAACAGGGAATTAAGAGCATCACAAACCAGGCTCTAAAGTCAATCGGCGCCGACATTCATGGTCTGCATGTCTCATTTGATCTTGACGTCATTGATCCAGATGTGGCACCAGGAGTCAGCACTGACTCGCGCGGCGGTTTGACATATCGTGAAAGTCATTTCGCTCTTGAGCTTCTGGCCGATACAAAAATGGTGCGCTCCATCGACATCGTCGAACTTAATCCTACTTTAGACATCAAGAATCGCACTGCCGAACTGGCCGTAGACCTGGTGCAGTCAGCTCTTGGTAAGAATATTCTTTAGCACTGAGAGTATTGGCTAAAAAAAACTGGCTAAAGACTCGACAAGACTGGCAATCGATACTATACTTACGTATGGTTGAGCCATTTGAGGTCTAAAATTAAGTTGCTAGATATAGAGAAGCCGCTGCCGGCCAGACAACACGACGTGCTCAATTTGATCGTCAAATTAAGCGACGAACACGGTTATCCGCCGACACTGGCTGAGTTGGCCAGTGCTCTTGGTCTGAAAAATAGAATGACTGTGCACCAGCACGTGGCGGCTTTGAAGAAAAAGGGCTTGGTTCACTGGGAGCCAGGTTTAAATCGCTCATTGCGGGTTCTGGCCGAGGGCCTGAAGCACTGCCCTGGCGGCGCCGACTCAGCCGGTGAGAATAACGGCGACGCTGCCCTAATTTCGTTAGACAGTCGGCGCGCATCTGCATCTCAGCAAACAAACGGCGCCTTATCTCAATCAACCGCTTTATCAGCGCGCGGCATTCCCATGGCTGGCGCGATTGCTGCCGGTCAACCGATTGATGCCGCTTTAGATGGTCAGGAATATTTAGATATTGACAATCGCTACACAGAAGCCGGCTGTTTTGCTTTGCAAGTCAAAGGCGAATCGATGATCGAAGACGGCATTTATGATGGTGATTTCGTCATCGTCAAACCAAATCCTTCACCCAATAATGGTGAAGTTGTGGTGGCATTATTAGAAGATGGCAGCGCTACACTTAAGCGTTTCTTCAAAGAACGGGGCGGTTTCCGTTTGCAGCCTGCCAACAGCGAAATGGAGCCAATTTTTGTGGCCGGCAATCAGACTTTGACTATACAGGGCACAGTGGTGGCACTCTTCCGTAAGATGTAATTTGCCTGGTATTTTAGTAGGTATTTAAATAGCTACTTAATTGCTAAACAGTTGCTTCATCGGTTTTGGCATGGGCTGTGAAGTGTCCACTTCTACAGTTTTTTCTTGCTCATATTTGACCAGACCAGGTTTGTCTTTAGCCAGTTTACGCACGTGTTTGCATTGGGTATAGACCACTCTAACCTTGCCGCCGTGACTGGCTTTTGAAAGCCTGGCCGCTATTTGTGCCGCTTCCAAAATCGTGCTCATGGGCGGTTCTTGTTTGGATGAAGGAATGCGAATCAGTACATGAGCACCGCCCTGACCGAGAACGTGGAACCAGAGATCGTTAGGTTGTGCCAGCCGCGACAGAAGGTAGTCGTTCTCTAAGCGATTGCGACCCACATAAATTGTCCAGCCATCAGTCGAATTGACCGAAAGAATTTTGCTGTCATTGCCTTTTTTTGCTTTGGCTTTAGGCCTGGCAATTTCGTGGGCCTTGCGACCGGTCAAATTTTCTTTAAGGGTCCTGAGTTCGAAAATATCCCTAGCACTATTGATCTTAACCAGATGGCCTTCCAGCATCACTTTGCGCGCGCTCGCCTCGTTGACTGACTGGCTGGCCGTGGCATGACGCGCTCTCGATTTTGCGTACTGGCGATAGTACATTTGTGCGTTCTGGGCACCACTTAAATTGGCGTTGAGTTTGATTGAAATCTTTCCGGAACTACCGAAAAGATCTTCAGTCTCAAGCACTTCCTGGCCCGGTTTAATATCTGTCAAATTAGCTAAGATCAAATCGCCTAGCTTTTTTTGCAGGTGCACATCGGCGCCAGGTAAAACGTGTTGCTCAGCCATTTTCATGCGGGCATCAATTTTTGCCAGTTCCTGAGCTAAATCAGCGCGCAGCCGTTCTCGCAACTGATTGGCTTGCTCAGTCAGTTCGCAAGAGCGGAAATATTCTTCAATCAAATCGTTTACAGAAGGCAACGATTTGATTGGCGCCGTGGTTGGATACCATCCTAATACCGAATAACGACTTAAATCAGTAAATAAAAATGGTCGATAATTTTCGTTTACTCTTAAAGCTTCGATACGCTGCCAGAGCTTCAGGCCTGCATCTTCTATGGCCATGGCCGGCGCGGTTTCAGAAACCAATCCGCTGGCCAACACGAGCTCTTCGCAAAGATGTCTTCCTGCACCAGTGAAGGTGGCAATGATCCATTGCTCGATAGTGACCGGTGTCACCTCTGCTGGTGGCAAATAAGGAGTGGAACTAGAATTAGTGTTCTGATTTTCTTGCGCTTTATTTTTGAACTGACCAAATAATTGCAGGAAACCTTCTTGATTGACCGTATAAAGGCTGGGCCGATCTTGCGCCGGTGGCCGCTCGTAACGCAGCGTAGGAGCGATTTCTCTTTGCCTGCTCATATCTTTAGTAACATTGTGAGAAGCAGTAATAATTTTCCCGCTTTCCTTTTCCCAAAAAATCAGATTGCTATGGCGACCCATAATTTCGGCAGTAAGAATTTTGATTGATTGAGTGCCCACTTCATCAACGCATGAAAAAACAAGATCGATAATGCGCTCACCGAGCGGTTGATCCGCAGCAATTAAAGTGGCGGCGGCCAGATGCTTGCGCAGCAAAAGGCAAAAATTAGGCACCGAATTGCCGCTGCCATAGCGAGAAACGTAGCGGTCGGTGGCGGGATCAACTCTTTCACGCTGGCTTTCTCGGCCGGCATTACTTTTGAGCGTCTGGTTCATCTGCACCAGGCACATGCGGCCATGTATAGATTGAGCCGAAATAAATAAACTGGTTACGCCAGTCTTGCCTCTGAGAGTGAGCAAGACTTCATCTCGGCCGAGTTGGTTGACCCGGTCTACTTTTCTGTTGACGATGAGTGGGCGGGCTTCCGCTAACACTGCTCGAATTGATAGGGCGTCGAATGGTTGCATGGTGAGACATTGTGATGTTTAATAGCTGACAATTTATCAAACTCGCGGGGGTTTTATATGAACACCGGCGAACCGCTTACAAAAATCGGTCAGAAAGACGACGGTTCCAATTATCGCCTCAAAATGGGCAATTTAATCGTATTGACTGGACCCTCCGGGGTCGGCAAGGGCACCCTTGTCGATCTGGTTATGGCGCAGGTAACCGGGCTGGTACGCTCCGTCTCAGTCACGACAAGAGCCCCGAGACCCGGTGAAGTGGAGGGTCAATCATATTTTTACCGCGATCTCGACACTTTTCAGAAAATGATTCAACACAATGATTTTATGGAGTGGGCGGAGTTTGCCGGCAATTATTACGGTACTCCCAAGTCTTGGGTCGATGAGCAGCTGCGAGCCGGTCTCGATGTCTTGCTCGAATTGGAAGTACAGGGTGCCCGGCAAATTCACTCTCAGAACCCCAATGCGGTGTTGATATTCATTTCGCCGCCCAATTTTCGTGAGTTGGAGGGCCGCCTGCGAGCCCGTGCCACTGAAACCGCCGAAATTATTCTGGTGAGATTACAGAAGGCTAAACAAGAATTACAAGAAAAAAATGTTTTTCAATATGAAGTGGTGAACGACAAACTCGAGGATGCGGCCAATAATCTAGCCCATATCGTGTATGCTGAACGTCTCCGCAGTAACAATTTCGAGGGCAACCTTCCCGCATGAGCACAACTAGAATTCTTGACCAACTTCTCAAAGAGAACGTCAACCGGTATGAACTGGTTCTCCGCGTAGCCCAAAGAGCCAAACAAATTAAGAACGAAACTCGCGAACAGCATAAGACTGCCAACGCTGTAATTCAGGCACTGCAAATGGTAGCTGCTGAAGGCGACGGCACGATTTTGATCTCCCCATCGGGACAATACATGTACTAAAACGGCCCTCTAAGCGGTTTTGTTTATCGTTTTGTTAGAGCGCCCCATGAACTTGGCGGCGCTTTAATTTTTTCTGATATCTCTTGGAAACCTGCCGGCCATGGGAGAATCCACATTGTCAAAGTGCTAGCACAGCTCTAAACTCTATTTTGTTGACTAAGACAAGAGACCGAGTAATGGATTTCTGGGCAACCCTTCTACTCTTTGCTTTTATGGCCGGCATCATGGGATGGACCATGACGCCCTTTATCAACGCCGTTTTATGGTACTGCGACTGGCAAGATGGCACGGACATCAACTGGGGCCTGGATACTGCCTTCTCTGTCGCTGTACCCTTCGCCTGGATGTTTTCCATTTTCGAAATTATTATGCTCTACGCACAATAAGAAGCGCTGCACGCCTTCTTTGCCGCCGACAATCAGTGCCAGTTCAGCCAAAATATCTGCCGCCGCTGCCAAATCAAGCACCTGGGTGAGGCGGTTGCGAAATGGCGCTGCCCCGCTTATTCCTTTGGTGTAGTTGATGGTGTGGCGGCGCGATTCATTGATGCCTACGCGCAAGCCTTTATATTTGACCAACCCGACGCTGTGCAAATAAGCGCAGATGAGCTTCTCTATGTCATCAGGAGCTTCGTCTAGTATGCCCGTGTCTAGATATTTGGTGATGCGCGGAATAAGCCAGGGGTTGCCCAGGCTGCCACGCGCAACGGCCACGCCGTCGCAACCGGTGATTTCCAAAAGTTTCATGGCATTTTCCGGCGAGAAAACATCGCCGTTGCCAAAGACCGGAATGCTCAAAGCCGCTTTGACCTTGGCAATTGCACTCCAGTCAGCGGTTCCAGAGTAGAGCTGAGCGCGGGTGCGGCCGTGCACGGTGACCATGGAGGCGCCAGATTCTTCAACCATTTCGCCGAACTCTACGGCGTTGCGGTTGCTGTCGTCCCAACCGAGTCTGAACTTGACTGTCACCGGAATTTTGATGGCGCTTTTCACCGTGCTAATAATTTCGCGTGCCAGCTCCGGTTCACGCATCAAGGCACAGCCGTCTTTGCCCTTGGTAATTTTCGGTACGGGACAACCCATATTAATGTCGACAAAGTCGGCGCCGCGCTTCTCCGCCAGCTGAGCGGCAAAGGCCATCACTTCGGGTTCGTGACCAAAAATTTGAATGCCAATCGGATGCTCATTGGGCAGCAAATCCATTATGCGCGATTCTGGTTTGGCCAAAAGCGCGCGTGAACTGACCATTTCGGTCGACATCATGCAATCAGGATCGATACGCCTGACGATATCGCGAAAAACCACGTCGGTGACACCAGCCATGGGTGGCACATAGACACGGCTATTAAGGGTAAAGGGACCAATTTTGACAGGCATACTTAAGCTAGCTGCAATCGCAGACTGCGATTAACGGGACATATTAGAGTTTACAAGAAGAAGCGCTGTTGGTGTGATTTTAGAGATTGATTGTGATCAATAACAAATATCCCAACTTGGTTCTAAGGGAGCAGCGAGGCTGAAAGTGCGTGAGAATATGATGATGCAGGCTTGGAAAAAGAGTAAAAAAGACTGTGAGTAAGAGTGAATAAGACGGTGAATATTTGAAAACTGCTTATTTCGATTGTACTTTCGGTGCGGCCGGAGACATGCTGGTGGCCTCGTGCCTCGATGCCGGCGCTTCGCTGGCGACGCTAGAGCAGCAGCTGGATTTGCTCAATTTGCCTGACCAAAGTTATAAATTGACCAAAAGCGCGGTCAATCGCTGCAGTATTCTTTCTACCAAGTTTGATGTGCACCTGTTAAATGACAGTGTGCACAGCCATGATTTTTCTAGTCACGAGCATTCTGGTCATGAGCATTCTAGTCATGAGCATCACGACCACGATCAGGCCCATGAAGATGATCATAATCACGGTCACGAACACGAACACAATCACAGCCATAGTCACGACGTCGAGCGATCGCTTACTGAAATTTTGGCGTTAATAGAGGCCGCCCCACTGGCGGTGGCAGTAAAAAAACTGGCCGTAGATATTTTCAGGCGTCTTGGCCTGGCTGAATCACAGGTGCACGGCGTCGCCCTTGATCAAATACACTTCCACGAAGTCGGAGCCATCGATGCCATCGTCGACATTGTCGGCTTCGCCATTTGCTATACCGAACTGGGCATTGAAAAATCTTATGTTTCACCCGTTCCGCTCGGTGGTGGCACGGTTAAAACAATGCACGGAATCTTCCCTGTGCCCGGCCCTGCCGTCTTAAACTTGCTTAAAGCGGCCGGTGCACCCATTCGCCAGTTCGATGTGCAATATGAATGTCTCACACCCACGGGTGCCGCAATTCTTGCCACGATCGCTCACGGCTGGGGGTCGCATCCGGCATTCAGTCATGTTGATGCCATTGGATATGGTGCGGGCACCATTAATCCAGAAGGTCATCCTAATGTAGTGCGTTTGATGGTCGGCGAGAGCAACTTTAAAAACAAGTATATTAGTTCACAAATTGAAGTGGATACTGAGGCACCGTCAGCTTCCTATCGTTCGGAAGTAATAGCAGTATTAGAGTGTAATTTAGACGACTGTTCACCGCAAATCCTCGCTCATGCTGTAGAAAGTCTGGTGGCAGATGGGGCACTTGATGTGGCCATTACTCCGTTGACTATGAAGAAAGGCCGTCCGGGACACAAACTATCTGTGGTGGCAAAACCCGAAGACTGTCGGCGCTTACAAGAGCTAATTTTAAAAGAAACAACAAGTCTGGGCGTGCGCAGCTATTTCTGCGAGAGAATCGTGCTCGAGCGCGATTTCCAGGAAGTTACCCTAGGCGAGGGGCCAAGTATTCGTATTAAAATAGGTCGCGATTTAAACGGTCGCATCATCAATGTACATCCTGAGTACGAAGACGTAGTCAATTATTCTCGCAACCGTAATATCTCACTCAAAGATGTATTACTGCAAAGCCTCAATGCTGCAGCCAGCCAAATAGAAAGGTCTAAGATCGATGGGTAAGAATGCTTGCAAAGCACTGGTACTTCTTTTTTGTCTAACCAGCAGTTTGTCGACTCAGGCTAACTCCGGTGGCAATCTTGAGTCTGCCCTACACCGCTCACACGTGTTTGCTTCTCGTCACAGCCCGAGGGTGAAGTTAATCGAGAAGCAGGCAATGGTGGAAGTATTTCACATGCCCCCTGACCAAACCGCCCGCCGCAAAGCCGCTATCGCTGCTGCTCGAGTGCTGGTAAATTATGCACCAGCTCAGTTTGCCACGGTGTCGGTAAAATTTTACGATGGTGCCAATCCATCTAGCTATAGCGATGTGATTGTTAATGCCCGTGACATAACTTCTCTATCGTCAGGCACTACAACCATGGACGAGCTGGCCGCCAATGTTCCAGTTATTGATATCGCCCCTGGTGACACTCAAGCTACCATGTTCAATAAGTATCTGGGAGCCGCGGAAAAACAAATTGATCAGGGCCATTATTGGGAGGCTGAGCAAATTGTCGATTCGACTTCGCGCGCTCACGGACTGCCAAGTGAGGCAGCCAGCCGCTTTACTAAAGATATGATTAGCCTGGCTGATGGTTTCGATAATTGGGGTGATCCTGACCGAGCGGAAAAAGTATTGCGCAAGATCATTGATCAAAGGGATATCTCCAATAACCTGAGCGACAGTGACGCCGACCGTTCTATTCGACATTTAGTTGACTTGCTGATTGATGGCAAACGCTATAAAGAAGCAGAAGAATTGTTGTCCAAGCTTTTGAATAATCCATCTCTTTCACAGAGCGCAAACCCGCAAGCCTACGCCAATAATTTAGAGCGGATGGCGATTTGCCACATCAGAACTGGCCAATATGCTCAGGCCGAAACCGAGTTAAATCAGGTGTTGGCAATAAAGCAACGGTCAGGCGGCGAATCTAGCCCGGCTATTGCGCAGACTTTAGAGGGCATGGCAGATTTATACAAGTCACAGGGCAAACGTGCGGAAGCACTGTCTTATTACAAAAGAGCCCGCTCAATTTACGACCACGCCGTGGTCAATCGTAAATCAGGCGAAAAGATGGATTATCAGGCCTATAACGCCCATCTCAAACAAATTGACGATAAACTTAAACAGTTCTAAATACCAGGTTAAAAAAAGTTGCCTACAGATTGAACTAAATCGTTCCTGATTACGTTAATAGAAATAAGTCGGAGGTGTGACTTATGCTAGAACGATTAGAGAACGATCCGGAGATTCAAGAAATCTGGGCCAAAGTAAACAGCATTGCGCCTGCAGACTCAGACGCAATGGAAATTTTCTACGAATTTTGTGTGGAATTTGGTTTTGAAAAATGTCACTGTGAAAAACCGAAGATTTGTCGCAGAAAGGGTGATCGCATGTCAGTTTGTGTCGGCTGTGCACGACGCTATTGGTTCACTTCTGGAACGCTCTTAGATCGCGCCAAGCGGTTCAAAGCGTATCTCGCTGCCTTTCTTATTCGTGAAGTGGGTCTTTTAATTAGTGCAGCAGCATTCGCGCGACTTACCGGTATACATGTAGGAACGGCTGCCAATATTCAACGAAAAATTAGCATGGCTATGGCTAATCGAATGGGTCAAGATGGAAAAGATGTGGGCGCTGTTACGGCAACACCATTCAAAGATATTATTGCTCGCCGCAGTCGTGAAACCCCAGCCCGAATGCATCCTTTTGCCGAAGAGGAGGAAATTGAAAGCTTGAATTGTGAGCTTGAACTTGAGCGTGACGCGAGTTCGAATTCATTTTCAACCGATACCGAGTCGGCGGCATTGCCGGAATTTTCGCATACGGAAACTGATGATCCTTTTGAAAAAGCTATAAATACGGTCCATGATTTCCTCTCTGAAATAGGAATATCTGCTGACAAGCTATCATCACAAACGAGTCTTTCGATTGGCCTGGTAAATGGTGCTTTGACAATGCTTGAATTGCGCGGTCAGGCAAAGCAACTGTCTGACGGTAAGTTTGTGAAGCTTAGTCTTGCTGCAGCGCCGGTGCCTTTAAGTAACGTCGAAGCTGCCCATGCTGCACGAATTAACCTGGCTGTGAACACTGCTCAAGGCATTATCGGCAAAGTGTTTCATCGTGTTAGTCGCAAGGCGTTACAAATTTATCTGGCCGCAATCTGGGGGGTGATTGATCGAGAGCGATGGGGTGAGTGCTCAATTTTTCAACTTTGCTTTGAACATCCGCCCGTTACATACAAACAGCTACTTAACTATGTATCGCCACCGCAGTTAAAAATAATGCTGTAGCAGCACTAGTTTAATTGTGCTCTTGTCAGTTATTTGAATACAAAAGCGGATCTGTTAAGACCCGCTTCTTGTGCTGTTTTGGAATAATTGATTCGTAGAATATTTGAGAATTTAGTTGAAAAAAACATGGTTTTTTGACTTTTGGGTGGTGGGTATCTTGTTTGAAAAGCTTGAATGCTTCTATCCAAACTGTTGATTGTTTGATTAGTAACACTCAAGCTTTTTCTCAAGCTCCCTCTCGCCAGGAAGTTGCACCACGAGCGGCTATCTAGCGATTTAAGCAGTCACCAAATTATTTTCCTTTTTAAAGACCAGTTCATCGTCATCGCAATCAATGATGATGTGATCACCATCAGCATATTCACCCTTTAGCATTTGTAGAGAAATTGGATTTTCAATTTCTTTTTGAATCAAGCGCTTAAGCGGGCGGGCGCCATAGATAGGATCATAGCCAGTGGTGGCCAGCCAGTCTTGAGCAGCTTCAGTTGCTTTGAGTACAATCTTGCGATCTGCCAGGCGCTTGTTGAGAATATGCAATTGAATGTCTACAATCTTCGCCAATTCTGCAGCCGTCAGAGCATGGAAGACTACAGTTTCATCGATACGGTTGAGAAATTCTGGTCTGAAGTGACTACGCAAAGCTTGCATCACCGCATCTTTCATTTCATCATAGAAATGCTCATCGCCGTCCACCGCAGCCTTAAGCTGATAATCGAGTATATGCTGAGAGCCAATATTTGAAGTCATGATCAAAACGGTATTCTTGAAGTTGACCGTACGGCCCTTTGAATCGGTCAGACGTCCTTCGTCTAATACTTGCAAGAGCACATTAAAAACATCCGCATGGGCTTTCTCAATTTCATCAAACAACACGCAGCAGTAAGACCGTCGTCTTACTGCCTCGGTTAACTGACCGCCTTCATCATGACCGATGTAGCCGGGAGGTGCTCCAATTAGGCGTGCCACCGTATGCTTTTCCTGATATTCAGACATGTCGATGCGCACAATGGCACCTTCATCGTCGAATAAAAATTCGGCCAGGGCTTTGGCCAGTTCGGTTTTACCGACGCCGGTAGGGCCAAGGAATAGAAAACTACCAATGGGTCTGTTTGGATCTTTCATACCCGTGCGCGCACGTCTTACCGCATTCGACACTACTTCGATTGCTTCTTCCTGACCAATTACTCGCTGGTGCAAATGGTTTTCCAGCGAAAGCAATTTTTCCACTTCACCTTGCAATAGCTTGGTCACCGGAATGCCTGTCCACTTCGCTACAATTTCAGCAATATCTTCAGGCTCAACTTCTTCTTTCAACAAGCGAGGGCCTGTATTGTGAGTTAGTTTAGACTCCAGTTCGCGCAGTTCCTTTTCCAGCTCAATAAGAGTGCCAAATTTAAGTTCGGCTGCTTTTTGCAAATCGGTAGCTCTTTCAGCTTGTTCAATCAGCACTCGGGTATGTTCTATGTCGGCCTTAATAGTGCCGATTTTGGTCAGACCTTCTTTTTCTGATTGCCACTGAGCTCGCAAACCGTCTGCTTTCTCACGTAGATTAGCCAGGTCTTTTTCAATGCGTTCGAGGCGCTCCAGTGACGCTGGATCTTTTTCCTTTTTAAGCGCTTCTCTTTCAATTTCCAGTTGCATGCTGCGACGTTCTAATTCGTCGAGTTCAGTGGGCATGGAATCAATTTCGATGCGCATGCGTGCAGCCGCTTCATCTATCAGGTCGATAGCTTTGTCCGGCAAACTGCGATCTGTGATATATCGGTCAGAAAGCACAGCGGCACTAATTAAAGAACTGTCTTTAATACGCACGCCGTGGTGCACTTCGTAGCGCTCTTTCAATCCACGTAAAATCGAAATCGTTTCTTCAACTGAAGGCTGATCTACGAATACTTGCTGAAAGCGGCGCTCTAAAGCAGGATCTTTTTCTACGTATTTTCTGTATTCGTCTAAAGTGGTGGCACCGATACAGTGCAACTCGCCGCGAGCCAGTGGCGGCTTCAGTAAATTTCCTGCATCCATTGCCCCTTCACCACCGCCGCCGGCACCAACCACTGTATGCAATTCGTCGATGAAAAGAATAATTTCACCTTCTGACTCAATTACTTCCTTTAAAACAGCCTTTAAGCGTTCTTCAAATTCACCGCGATACTTGGCTCCGGCTATTAGTGACCCCATATCCAGTGCAATTAACTTTTTGTCTTTTAAGCCTTCCGGCACGTCACCTTTGGTAATACGAATGGCCAGGCCTTCTGCAATGGCAGTCTTGCCTACACCCGGTTCACCCACGAGCACCGGATTATTTTTCGTGCGGCGGCTGAGCACTTGCATCACTCGGCGAATTTCGTCATCGCGCCCAATTACAGGATCGAGCTTACCTTTGGCCGCCATGGCCGTCAGATCTTTGCCATAGCGTTCGAGAGCCTGGTATGTGCTCTCAGGATCCTGGCTGGTGACTTTCTGCTTGCCGCGAATTTCGGTTAGTACTTTAAGTATGCGATCGCGTGTGGTGCCATTGCGTTTTAGTATTGTTCCGGCCTGACCTTTAGTTTCATCGGTGAGGGCGAGCATCAAATGCTCAATACTAATGAACTGGTCTTTTAATTTGGCCGCTTCTTTTTCTGCCTGTTCCAAAAGCTGCATCACTTTGGTTGATACTTGAATTTCGTCTTTGGTGGTATTAACCGATGACGCTTTGGGCTGATTTTGCAAATAGCGCTCTAGTTCAGCGATGATTTGCGCCGGTTGCGCTTCGAGCTTCTCCACGATTTTTGAAGCCAGGCCGTCGTCTTGCTCAAGCAGTGAAAGCAGCAAATGTTCAGGAGTTACTTGGCTGTGGCCGTACCGGGCTAGCACTGTGCGGCATCCGGTGACAGCCTCTTGAGCTTTATTGGTAAATCTATCTAGATTCATGTCTTGCTTCCTCGACTTCTAAACTGTTAATGCACAGGACACCCGGGGCGTTGCAAAGCGGCCCGAGTGACCACGCATTTCCCATATAGAGATTATGGACAGCTTGGCTTATAGGCCGCTCATAAATCCATAATTTCTTTATTTGCTTAACCACCTTGGGCGATTAATTTCGGCAATTTGGTTTGTCATATATGATTAATCAATGCAGGAGTTTGAAGAAGACTATTACGGCATCTTAGGAGTAGACGAAGGTGCCGCCCAGGAAGAAATACGCAAGGCCTATCTGGCGCTTGCGAAGAGGCTTCATCCTGACCGCTTTCCCAATGATCCCGAGCAGAGAGCCATTGCTCAGACAGAGTTCGCCAAGGTCACCCGTGCCCACGATGTGGTTGGCGACGCCGAAAGACGCATGGAATATGACGCACTCAGGCAGCTGGCCAAGCGCCGCTCCGAAGTGGTCTCTACTGGCTCTTTTGTGGTCAGCTCGGTTATTCCTGACTCAGACAGGCTGCACAATGGTGAGTCGACCAGTCAGCAGATTCTTGCTCCTGGCGACGACAGCATTAATGTTAAATGGGCGAACAAGCATCTTGGACGCGCCGACGACTTACTGAAGAAAAAGCGCTATCAAGAAGCCGAGACGGCCATGAAAGAGGCCATTCGACTGGTGCCACAAGAGCCCAAGTATCACAATCGCCTGGCCGATATCTATTTGGCTCGAGGCTGGAAGACCCTGGCCATGACTGAAGTGCAGACCGCCTTGCGCTTAAATGCTTCCGACCCTGAGGCACGCAGCTTGGAAGTGCGGCTTAAAGCCTTAATGAAAGATCAGACAACTCAGCAAATTAACGCTGATAATAAGAAGAAGGGCCTGTTTCATCAAATCAAAGCAATTCTCAACAAAAAGTTCTAGATTATTATAGTTATGGTTCTCAGCATCAAGAATATTACTGCTTTGTCCTCGCTGATCTTCTTGTCGGCACAGCTGCTGCTTGCTGCCACAGTGAGCGCTGCGCCTGCTCATTCAAATTCAAATTTACTGCGCACCATATCTGGTGAAGCGGATAATGCCCAAGCTGGTTCCGTTGGTGCCGCAGGTGGTGCTAGTCGCCCGTATGCGTATCTAGCCAGCAATTATCAATCAACTATTGACACTGATCTAAATGAAAAATTAGCGGTTGAGCCCACAGCAGGAGAGTCAGCCGATGCAACACCACCTGCAACAATACCAACAACAGCAATTAATAGTGACAGTCTAAATGGCCAGGTATCATCCGCAGTGCCCGCGGCCGAAGAATCTAACCGTTCTGTCGCTATAGCCGACCCTGGCGGCAAGCAGAGATTCTCTTTGCCGGCTAACGATTTTATTGGCGGTGGCAATTTACTGAAAGGTTCAGTCAGCGCTACTCCGGCAAACTCGCCGATTTTGCAAGGTTCGTTGCAGACTTTGCCTGAAGGCACCAAAGTTGCCTTTATAGCACAGTGTTTTCTCAACTCCCAAATGTCACAAAAAGGCGACCAGGTTACCTTTCGTATTGCTCATGATGTGAAAGATGGTGGCAGTGGCCGTGTCTTTTTACCGGGCAACTGGATTGCCCACGGATTCGTCACCGACGCGGTCCGGCCGGGCCGCAATGGCGTAAATGGTCGAGTAGACATTAAGATCGACAAAATTGTCAGCCCAGACGGCCAGTATGATTTACCTTTCGAATGCAAAATTTCTACTGCTGACAGCAAAATATTGGCTACTACCAAGCTCATTGCTCGCGATGTCATATTTACCACCAAAGGTGCTGCTGCCGGTGCAATCCTGTCATTGCAAATGACAGGATTGCCTGTAGCAATCAGCACTTACGGTATATCTGTAGGCATTGGTGCGGGAATCGGCGCCGGCATAGGCGCTACTTCGGCTGCAGTCCGTCACGGCGACATCGCCTCTATTTATCCTAATGATGAGTTGCGTCTGGAAACAGCGGAGCCGATTTCGCTGCCGGGCTTCAATCCTGCAAACTTGCCATCGGGCCAAAAGAAGAAAACACTTGAAGGGTTGCGCCTTTCAGTCAATAAATACCATTTTGAAAAAGACAGTTTTACTTTTGACAAAACGGCGAGAATTTTATTCGTTGATATGTCTATCGTCAATAACAGCAATCATGCCGTCGATAAACGCAGGCTCTATGTGGTCTCTAACAAGGGTGTGCGTTATCCGGTTGATTTTCGCAGCGTCAGGCATTCGTTTGTGGTGCCGCCTAAAGGCGAAAAATCAGGACAACTGGCATTCAGCGTAGATTCGCAGAAGAACAAATATTCATTGATATTGATTGACGACAAAGGTGATGAATTCAGTCGAGCGCCGATAAATTGATCGCTTATATTAAGGCTAGCTCAGCTTGAAAGCGGTGATTTTGCTCATAAACTGTACTTCTTCCAACAATTTTGTCAATTTTTGCGGTTTACCCCACTGACTTTATTTGCTTAATTACTAAATACAGCTAATATAAGCAAGTCGATCAAATGTGATCTAAATGAGACTATATCCAATAGATACAGTCAGTGAGTGGTCAGCAGAATCGATTTAAATACCAGCTCTTGCAACACTTAGATGTATGTTGTCCTGGAGTCAGAGGTAAGGGGGATTGATGAAGGCTCGAATTGCAGAGATGTTGCAGACTTTCCACGGACAGTCGACTCATCGGCCATCTGACACTGCCACGGTCGCTGCTGGCGCCGGTCAGGTGCGCAGAATTCAGGGACAAACCCTGCAGACCGAAAAGCTTTTGCGCGAAAAAGATCGCGAAATCGACAGGTTGCGACATCAGCTGGCAAATGCTGAAGCGCGCTTGCAAGAGGTTATGGGGCAAGATGTGCTCACCGCATTGCCTAACCGACATATATTCAAAGAGCATTTGACTCACTCACTCAAACGCGCTCTGCGCCTCGGTTACTCCCTATCGCTAATGCTTATCGATATCGACCATCTGCGTGATATCAATCTCAAATATGGTCATGAAGTAGGCGATCTGGTGTTGGTAGAAGTAGCTAAGATTCTCAAAAGCTCGGTGCGCGAAATTGACATGCCGGCTCGCTGGGGTGGCGAAGAACTGGCAGCAGTGCTCCACGAAACTGACGCTGATGGTGCTGCAGTGGTGGCAGAAAGAGTACGCCGCAGAATTTCCATGCTTGAAGTCAAAGAGCCTAAAACCGGTAAGACAATTAAGATTACAGCCTCACTGGCTGTGGCCAGCTACCCGCAACATTCGAACGATCCGCAAGGTTTGCTTGAAGCTGCGTCAGAGGCTCTAATTCAAGCTAAGGAAGACGGTTGCAACCGGGTTCTCATCGCTAACAAGTAAGTCATGTATTATTGAAGCATGATTAGATTAATGGTTGTAGATGATCACGTAGCTGTGCGTGCAGAGATTGTCAGTCATCTCTCGCAGGGTGATTTGCTTAAAGTTATTGCTGAGGCCGACAACTCAAATGATGCATGGAAAGTTGCGTCACAAATGTTGCCTGACATAATTTTGCTCGATTTGCACTTGCCGGGCCTCTATAACACTTTTGATTTATTGAAAAAATTCAGCCAGTTGAAACGAGCGAAGGTCGTGATTTTCGCCAGTCAGGGCAAAGCCGCTGAGGTGCAAGACTTGCTTGAAGCCGGCGCATCAGGTTATGTGCTCAAAGACGATTCTCCAGCATTAATAAAGATGGCACTACTGATGGTGTCAAAGGGTTCTAAGGGCGTGATTTCGCCCAGTCTGCCTCGTTATCTGACCAGGTTAACAGTGCAAGAGCGCACAGTTTTGCGCTACATGACCATGAAAGGTAAGCTCCTCAAAGCGGCAGAACGCATGGGTATAACAGAACAAGCCCTGGCTGACGTGGTAGACCATCTGGTAGAAAAGCTCGAGCTTGAATCGTCCGACAAACTTTTACGTTGGGCAAAAAAGCATGGCTTTTAAATTTGCAAATTATTTGTAGAATTTGAGGTCTGGATGAATGGCGATTAAGCCGATCCAGGCGGCACCAAAGATGATGGCAACCAGTTCTACGGGGCTGAAGGCCTGCCGTGCTAATTTTTCCTCGCCCTTGCCATCACCTTCCACCAGTTTCCAGTGTCTGTTAAGCCAGACTTGCACAATAAAAAGCGCCATTGAACTTGATAGATAGAGAAGCTGATAGGGCTCTTTTAGTAAAAATAAAAGTGTCAGCGAGCCAAATAAAAGTGCAACGAGAAATGCAATCAATTTGCTTTTTTTGCGCACTATACTTTTGCCGTCCGGCCAGAGGCCGGCTACTGCATTGGCAAATCCGAGTAGTACAAGCAAATTGACTACGGGGATGGCAAAAAGAGCTGTAGTTAAAACTGGTCGCGCTTCAGCAAAGGCAAAATACGCTTGTAGAGTGCCTGCTTTTTCCAAGCGGCCGAGCAGGCGCAAATCTGGTTCCGTCTGAGTGGGGTCGTTTTTACTCTGTTCCAGCTGAATTTTTAAGGCTTCCGAGCGATCGCGCAGAGTGCGCAAACTTCGCCAGAGCCAGTACATGTTATACGCTCCGAAAGTGAAAATCGACAAAATCACCACGTGCCAGGCTGGTTGCTGAATGCTTTCCTGCTGACCGGCGTCTGGCTGAGGGGCTAATTGGTTTGTTCTGATACTGTCTGTCATAACTCTGTAGGCTAACTTATCTGGGATTCTGAATGCGATTTTGGCTGTGATTTTGATTAAATCGGCCTGCCAAGCCCTTAGCATCTGATTCTTGCACAAAAGAAGGTAAGAATTTCGTCTAATCACTCGATCTTTACCGCCGATTTTTCGATAATCTTGTAGCAGCGCAATTAAATCGTTTTTTCGTTTCCTCAACGGGGCGAGAAACGGCGTTTTCAAGGAGATAGAGAAATGGTCAATTCGGTGATTCTTGTAGGCCGAGCCGGGCGCGACCCGGAAATGCGCTACTTCGAATCCGGACGGGTGAAGACTACTTTCAGTCTGGCCGTGAATCGTCCTACCAAAGAAAAAGAAACCGACTGGTTTGACATTGAAATTTGGGGACGCCAGGCAGAGATTGCCGGAGAGTATGTACGTAAAGGCAGTTTAATCGGCATAGAAGGCCGCCTCGACTTCAATAAGTGGACCGACGATGGCGGTAACAAGAACGTCAAACCGATTATTCACGCTAACGGTTTGCGTTTGCTTGGCAGCAAGCGTGATAACGAAGCAGCACAAGACTTTAATTAAACCGTGAATGATATTGCCACCCACCCGGTAACTGCGCAGCCAATCGACTACGCCGTAATCTTGATCTACTTCTTTTTCGTGTTGGGCGTGGGCTTTAAGCTCAAGAAAAACATGAAGAGTTGCGATGATTTTCTTCTAGCCGGTCATCGCATACCGAGCTGGGTCACCGGATTGGCTTTTCTTTCAGCCAATCTGGGTGCCATCGAAGTTATGGGTATGGCGGCCAATGCCGCTCAATACGGCATGATGACTTGCCATTTCTACTGGCTGGGAGCAATACCAGCCATGGTTTTTCTGGCAGTTTTTATGATGCCGTTTTACTATAAATCGAAAATTCGCAGCGTTCCTGAATATTTGCGCAAGCGTTTTAATGAGCCCACCAGGGCGCTTAATGCCATTTCATTTGCGGTGATGACCGTGCTCATGAGTGGCATCAATCTATATGCCATGGCTCTGGTTTTTAAATTGCTTTTGAATTGGGATATGAACGCCAGCATCGCTGTTGCTGCGGTTGTGGTCTTGGCTTACACCATCACTGGTGGCTTGACCTCATCTATCTATAATGAAG